>JAQXBV010000054.1 GCA_029252195.1 Yoonia sp. | reverse complement strand
ACTTGCACAGTTCGTTCAGATCAGGCGTATGGCGGTGAAACCGAGCCATGCGTGATGTGATCGCGATCATACTGGCCGGCGGTCTTTCACAACGTATGGGAGCGCAGAACAAGCTGCTTCTGCCAGTGAATGGTGTGCCCATGGTTCGCCACATGGTGCAAAACTACGCTGCGGTCGCGACTTGCGTCATCGTGGTGACAGGGTATGAGGCCGGCGAAATAGAGGCCGCCCTTGCTGGTACGAATGTCATGTTCGCGTTCAATCCGGATTTCGCCGAAGGGCAGCAAACCTCTGTCGTTTGCGGGTTGCGGGCAGCTGGCGCGGATGGTGTGGTACTCATGGGGCTTGGCGATCAGCCGCAACTCACGGCAGCTGACTTGCGGGCATTGCTTGACGCACATCAGGTTGCCGATCCGGCGCGCATTTCGATCCCGATGGCAGATGGGCAAAGAGGCAACCCGATTGTGATCCCTGCTAAATTGCGTGCGCGCCTCTTGGTCGACGGCAAATCACCCGGCTGCAAAGCATTTACGCGTGCGCATCCCGAACATGTGCAGTTCCACCAGATGAACGCTGCGGGCTTCTATGCCGATGTCGACACGCCCGCAGACTACAGCGCCATTGCGGCGGCCCAATGAAATGAAACGTGATGAAAATGCTCAAACGGATCGTTAAACGAATTCGCCGCAGAATTGCGCTCACCCCCGCACAGGCCGAGCTTTTGGCCACAATAAAATTCCCGTGCTGCTCAATAAGGACATTCCATGGAACTTTCAGACGAAATCATCATCAACGCGTCAAAGGAAAAGGTCTATGCGGCCTTGAACGACCCAGAGATATTGCAGCAATGTATTCCGGGCTGCGAAGAGCTCATAAAACATTCGGATACAGAACTTGAAGCCAAGGTGGTGCTGAAAATTGGCCCAGTAAAGGCCAAGTTCAGCGGTGATGTCCAACTCGACACCGCAGGCGCACCAGATGCTTTTTCACTCACGGGTCAAGGCAACGGAGGGGCAGCTGGGCACGCGAAAGGCGGGGCCGACGTCACGCTGACTGCGGATGGTCCAAACAAGACGATCTTGCGTTACGAAGCTAAAGCAGCAATTGGCGGTAAGCTTGCGCAATTGGGCAGCCGACTGATTCAAAGTACCGCGAAAAAGTTGGCGGCTAAGTTTCTTCAGTCTTTCGCTGATGTCGTCAATGACGACGCCCCAGCCTAACGAAATGGTCTACGCGGAGCACGCGAGTGATATCATTGCGAAGGGAGCGGCGCTTATTGCCGCGTCGAGCGCGTTTGCCTTGATCACATCGTTAGAAATTGAAGGTGGCGCGGCCCGCAACGTCGGCTCACTCGCATTGGTCGATGGTGCTGGGGCAATGACGGGGTATCTGTCCAACGGATGCATCGACCGTGATATTCAACTTCATGCACAAAAGGCCTTACAAACCAAACGCAAGAAATTGATACGCTATGGTGAAGGCTCGCGATTTGCAGACCTGAAACTACCCTGTGGTGGCGCCCTTACTGTTTTGATTGACCCAAACCCAGACATTGACGCGATTTGCGCCGCAGCGGCGTGTTTTGCAAAACGAAAGCCCGCGCGCTTGACCTTTCACAGCCCGGACGATTCCGGCGAAGGTTTATCGCGGACATTTACTTATGACCCACGACACCGTCTCGTTTTGGCGGGGCGCGGCGCTATCTTCCGATCTATGGCCCAAATCGGCAGCGCGATTGGCTATGAGGTGCACCTCCTTTCACCAGACGTCGCGGACCTTTCCGCTGTCGGGCATTTGTCAGTATCGCCGCCGCTACATTTGACGACCCCAAACACAGAGCACGTCTTTGACATACTCGATGCCCATTCCGCCTTTCTGACGTTATTCCATGATCACGAGTGGGAGCCGCATTTGCTCCGCTCAGCTCTGACCAGGCCCGTAGGTTTGATTGGCAGCCTTGGAAGTCGTCGCACCCATGATCTGCGGTGCGAAACGCTTCGACAAATGGGCGTCTCAGATGACTCAATTGCCCGTTTGCGCGGACCAATCGGCTTGGTGCCATCCCTGCGCGACGCATCCTCCATCGCGGTATCCGCGCTGGCAGAAATCGTAGCGACATTTCAAAGTACTGACGTGTAACTTACCAAACTGTCATCAGAGCCAAGTTGAAAATCAGCTCAAGCAAAAATGAAGCTCGCTTTGTCTGTCACTCAATGGCCGCTCTGGCGAAATTCACCGCACGGCACAACGTGTGCCGCTACAGACCCGCGTGAATGCGGCGTCAGCAATGGCCGCGTCTGCATAAGTCCGGTTTGTCCGCTTAGCAGACCTCTATGCAACGCGCAGCGAATGTCCTGTTCCCGCCCAAAACGGCCGCCCTAAGACCCGTCCCGCGGTTTGCATCGTATTCCGATACCGCTTGAGACTTCGAAAAGGGCGCTTGCCCGAAAACGCCAAGGCCCTAAAAATACTATACTTTTTGAATGCGCCCTTCTGAACACATAGGGCGGTCGGTTACAGTCGAGAGTGCAGTCATTACTGAGATCCGCCGCGTCCTGCGCACACCAGAAACCACGGCAAAGGTTATTGCCGCATTGGACCGCGAGGACATCCCAGAGGCGGATGCCATCGACGCCCTGCAGCAGTTCCCCCAGCTCTGGGAACAGCTATTCCCCAGGCGAACAGGCCCGCA
>JAQXBV010000053.1 GCA_029252195.1 Yoonia sp. | reverse complement strand
AACGCTTTACAGAATTCCATGATGTTGATGCCGCGCTGACCCAGTGCTGGACCGACGGGTGGGGATGGATTGGCTTGGCCAGCTTTAACTTGCAGCTTAAGCGATCCCATTACTTTCTTAGCCATAAGGCGTCTCCTTCATTTCAGCGATGGGTCTGGACCCATCCTACAATGCCCCGAGGGGCGTTTTGCCGTGGTTCGTCTTTCAACTCCCACGTCCGAAACACGCGTTTAACCTTGCTTGGTTACCTGCGTGAATTCCAACTCGACCGGCGTTGCGCGGCCAAAAATAGAGACCGTCACCTTGAGGCGCGAATTCTCTTCATCAACTTCTTCGACCATGCCGTCGAAATCTTCGAACGGACCGTCAGAAACTTTCACCTTCTCACCGATCTCGAAATGGATCAGTGTGCGTGGCGCTTCCTGTCCTTCTTCAACACGGCCAAGGATCGCTTGCACTTCGGCGTCACGCATCGGCATCGGGCGGCCTTGCGGGCCCAAGAAGCCTGTGACGCGGTTGATAGAGTTGATCAGATGGTAACCTTCATCAGACAACTCCATGTGCACCAATACATAGCCCGGCATAAAGCGGCGCTCGGCGGTCACTTTCTTATTGCGACGGACTTCGATAACTTCTTCAGTCGGGACCAGAACTTCGTCAATCTGATCGCCAAGACCTTGCTCTTCGACCTTCTGACGAATGGTCTCTGCGATCTTTTTTTCGAAATTCGAAAGGACGCTAACTGAGTACCAACGTTTCGCCATGAGTATCGAGACCTCGCCGTGAGCACCCCGTGGGGCGCTAAATTCCAATTAATTCAAGTGGTTATCCCACTCTATCCAGAAAATAAAATACGGCGCGCAACTTGATTCGCCGCACGCCATCTCTGGAAGTCAGGGGCTATTACCGCCGATACCCAATGAATTCAAGTGGGTATAGGCAGAAACCCGCAGGTCCGATCAGGAGCCGAAGTAGCTCAGGACGCCCTGAAGACCAAAGCGGATAAACATATCGACCAGTGAAAAGAACACGGCAACCAACGTTGCCATGATGAAAACCATGATCGTGGTCAAAACCACTTCACGACGCGACGGCCAAACAACCTTGGCGACTTCGGCGCGGACTTCTTGAACGAACTTGACGGGATTGGCGATGGCCATAGGTGCTACCTCTTCACGGGACCTGCGCGACATACGTCTTTGCGAACTCTTTTTCAAGGGCGCAGAAAGGTGACCCCTGCAATGTCTGAAATCTCGGCAATCTGACGATCATAATCCGCTGTCGCGGCTGCGATCTCGTCTTGCGAAAACGGCGCAAACGCAGGGTGGGCTTCGCTGATGGGATAGGCTTTCCGCGCCCGTTCACCCAACGTTGCGAGGTCCGCCGTGTCCAGATGCTCCAAAACATGCGCAACTGCCGCATTCGACAGGCCAAGGTGCACTTTTTTGGGTAAAGGCAGGATTCGCATATCAACATGATCCCCCATCATCGCGGCACAGATCTTGTGAAACCGCCAACGGTATTCTTCAAAGCGCCACACGATAATCCGGCCGACACCAGAGCACTGACGCAACCGCGTAACCAGCCCCGGCCAATAAATTTGCGACAGCGGATTCTTGGCGCTGTAATCCTCAAAGCTGCTCAACTGCCCACCCATAATGGCTTGCCCGTAAGCCGACACAAGGAAGGTCGCAGGATTGCGCAGACCAACCAAGACATCCATCGGCCCGACATCAAGCGCTTCGGCAAGCCCCTGCACCCGCGCCTGAGCCATGGGGTAGAGCGGCGATAACATATTGCCGGCCTTATTATGCAGAACGCCGACAAAGTTCTCGTCGCTGAGAATCAGACGGTGCCCGTCCTTGAACATGAAATCCCGCTGTTCCTCGCGGCTGCGGGTCGGAAACGTCTGACGCTTATAGGCAGCAAGCCCGTAGAGATCGCCCAATCCGCGCTTGGGGCGGCGCAAGGTATCGGGGCCATAATACCGGAGCCCTGCCCTGATCAAAGCATCCTGCTGCATCACAAAAGACCGCTGCAAATGCGTTGTTGCCGTCTTGTTCGCACCGATATGGAGCGCCACCGATCTGGGAGGAAGTTGGTTCATGGGGCGTTTCGTCCTTACACAGGGCAGCGCATCATGTGGTCTTGGCAGGGGCGCACGGGCTCGAACCGTGGACCTACGGTTTTGGAGACCGTCGCTCTACCAACTGAGCTACACCCCTAAGACCG
>JAQXBV010000052.1 GCA_029252195.1 Yoonia sp. | reverse complement strand
AGGCGCCCTGATATCGTTTGCCGCTAAAACTTCTTAAACAGCATAAAATCTAGCCAATATGATAAATTTTTAAGCAGATGTATGTTTTTACGCCAATTCCTATCCCGCTAGTACGCCCTGCGAATTGTCCCTGCCCCCGAGAAATGGTCTCAACCCCATAACAGTCACATCAGGGGGAGTCGCAGCCATGAAAAAAATCGAAGCGATCATCAAGCCATTCAAATTGGATGAAGTGAAAGAAGCCCTTCAGGACGTCGGCGTGCAGGGGCTCTCTGTTGTCGAAGTCAAAGGCTTTGGCCGGCAGAAAGGCCATACAGAGCTTTACCGTGGTGCTGAATATGTCGTCGATTTTCTACCCAAGGTGAAAATCGAAGTTGTATTGCAAGACGACCAAGTTGACGCCGCGATCGAAGCTATTGTTGCTGCGGCCAAAACTGACAAAATCGGCGACGGCAAGATTTTTGTATCAACCGTTGAACAGGCGATTCGCATCCGGACCGGTGAGTTCGGCGACGACGCGCTTTAAGAATTTCTCAAGACACGAAAAAGGGATCCCCTCATGACCGTTGCAAACGTTCTCAAACTGATGAAAGACGAAGAAGTCGATTACGTCGATATTCGTTTCACCGACCCACGCGGAAAGCTCCAGCACGTGACTGTTGTTGCTGACCTCGTTGACGAAGACTTCCTTGAAGAAGGCTTCATGTTCGACGGTTCCTCCATCGCTGGTTGGAAATCCATAGACAAATCAGACATGAAATTGATCCCAGACACTGAATCTGTCTATGTGGACCCATTCTATGCTGAAAAAACGATCTGCATTCACTGCAACGTGGTTGAGCCAGACACAGGCGAAGCTTATGACCGCGACCCACGCGGCACAGCGGAAAAGGCAGAAGCCTACCTGAAGTCCACAGGCATCGGCGACACAGCCTATTTCGGCCCAGAAGCTGAATTCTTTGTGTTCGACGACGTGCGCTTCCAAGTGTCCATGAACAAAGTGTCCTACCAGGTTGACGCCATCGACGGCGCTTGGAACTCCGACACAGAGTTTGAAATGGGCAACACAGGCCACCGTCCAGGTATCAAAGGCGGTTACTTCCCAGTGAACCCGATCGACGACGCACAAGACATGCGCGGCGAGATGCTTTCCACCATGAAGCGCATGGGCATGAAGGTTGACAAGCACCACCACGAAGTGGCGTCTTGCCAGCACGAGCTTGGCCTGATCTTCGGGACAATGACAAAGCAAGCTGACGAAATCCAGAAGTACAAATACGTTGTGCACAACGTGGCTCAGGCCTACGGCAAGTCCGCGACATTCATGCCAAAGCCAATCTCTGGCGACAACGGCACGGGTATGCACGTGAACATGTCCATCTTCAAAGATGGTAAGCCATTGTTCGCAGGCGACAAATACGCCGACTTGTCTCAGGAAGCGCTGTATTTCATCGGCGGTATCCTCAAGCACGCGAAATCCTTGAACGCGATCACAAACCCAACAACAAACTCTTACAAGCGTTTGATTCCTGGTTTTGAGGCCCCTGTTCTGCGCGCTTACTCCGCATCCAACCGCTCTGGTTGCGTGCGTATTCCTTGGGCTGAAAACCCAAAGGCAAAGCGCGTCGAAGCCCGTTTCCCGGATCCAGCAGCAAACCCATACCTTTGCTTCGCAGCATTGCTGATGGCTGGCCTCGACGGCATCAAGAACAAGATCGATCCAGGTGCGGCGTCTGACAAAGACCTCTACGACCTGCCACCAGAAGAGCTCGCTGGCATTCCAACAGTTTGCGGCTCCCTGCGTGAAGCTCTCCAAGAGCTGGAAGCAGATCACGAGTATCTGTTGCAAGGCGACGTGTTCACCAAGGGCCAGCTCGAAGGTTACATGGCGATCAAATGGGAAGAAGTGTACGCTTACGAGCACACACCGCACCCAATCGAGTACAAGATGTACTACTCCTGCTAATCGCAGGTCGATCGACACAAAATCGGGCGCCTTCGGGCGCCCTTTTTTCTTGCGTCATATCCCTGCTCCGTCATGACAGCGAAAACAGACGCGGAAATGTCGAGAATAGACCTGACAGCCCTGCCCTTTGCATCTGACGATCAGATCAAATTGGGAGGCTTCATTCACATGACGACACACTACCGAGATACGCGAAAGATTGACCCGACCCGTGGCGCGACACTCGCGGACGGTAGCCTCAACAACGATGACCGCGTCGAGATCGGGCCGACGCAGCTTGCCTATAATGAATGGGCGGCTGCTGGACTGATCCTGCCCAACCTGCCCGCGATGCGCGCCTTTCGCCACAAGCGGTTGGTCGATGCGGTGAACGCGCGGGGCTACGGCGGGATCTTAATGTTCGACCCGCTCAATATTCGCTACGCGACCGACAGCACCAACATGCAGCTTTGGAACACCCATAACGCGTTTCGCGCCTGTCTGGTTTGCGCCGACGGCTACATGGTCGTTTGGGACTACAAAAACGCGATGTTCCTGAGCCGCTTTAACCACTTGGTGGCCGAACAGCGCACTGGCGCCGATCTGTTTTACTTTGATCGTGGTGATCGCATTGATGTGGCGGCCGACGAATTTTCGCGGCAAGTG
Source organism: Yoonia sp. (assembly GCA_029252195.1). Classification (GTDB taxonomy): domain Bacteria; phylum Pseudomonadota; class Alphaproteobacteria; order Rhodobacterales; family Rhodobacteraceae; genus Yoonia. The sequence continues at coordinate 43,967 of JAQXBV010000052.1, read as the reverse complement.
GTTGATTTGATCAAGGAGCACGCGGGCGGCAATATGCGCCTTGGCGTCGATAAGATCATGATCCACGGGCTTCGCGCATTAGAGGCGCAAGGTTTTGACGTCATCCCCGGCGAGGAACTGACGGAAAAGGCCCGCTCTGTTAAAGGCCCCGACGAGATTTTGGCCATGCGCTGCGCCAGCAATGCCTGCGAAGTCGCCTGTTACGAGATGGAAAAGGCGGCGCGGGCGGGCGTGCCGAAGGGCGATATGTCCGAAGACGACATCTGGGCGGTGCTGCATGCCGAGAACATCCGCCGCGGCGGCGAATGGATTGAAACGCGGCTCTTGTCATCGGGTCCGCGCACCAATCCGTGGTTTCAGGAATGCGGTCAGCGCATCGTGCAAAACAACGAGATCGTGGCCTTTGATACCGACCTTGTGGGCGCTTATGGCATCTGCATTGATATCAGCCGCACATGGTGGATTGGCGATCAAAAGCCGCGCGCAGATATGATCGAAGCGATGAAGATCGGTGTGGAACATATTGAAACCAATATGCAAATGTTACGGCCCGGCGTGAACGTGCAAGACCTGAGCCGTGGCTGTCACAAACTGCCTGACAAATATCAGGCCCTCAAATACGGCTGCTTGATGCACGGCGTTGGACTGTGCGATGAATGGCCGCTTGTGGCCTACCCCGACCAGATGGTTGAGGGCGCCTTTGATTACGAGCTGGAGGCGGGCATGACCTTGTGCGTTGAGGCGCTGATCAGCCCCGAAGGCGGAGATTTCTCGATCAAGTTGGAAGATCAGGTGCTGATCACCGAAAACGGGTTCGAGAACCTGACGAAGTATCCCCATGACCGAGCTTTGATGGGTCAATAAAAAAGGCGCGAACCGTTGCTGGTTCGCGCCTTGATCAATGTGAGAGTGGCTTAGCCGCGGAACTTCTGAACGCCTTTCCAGAGCGCTGGCAAAACCATCGCGGCCAGCGCAAGCTTCAATGCATCGCCGATCAGGAAGGGTGTAATGCCCCACGCAAGGATCTGTGCGCTGCCTGCGTCTGGGTAAATCGCAGCCAACCAAGCAAGGCCCGGGATGTAGATCAAGGCGTTGCCAGCAAGCATAGCGAGAGCCATTTTACCAAATGAGCGGTCCCAGCCTGCGCGTGCGGCAAAGCCAAGCGCCAAAGTGGCCAAAACATAGCCCACAAGGTAACCGCCAGTGCCGCCCATCATGTAAGCGATGCCGACCTTCTCTGCGGAAGAGCCTGCAAAAACGTCGAACCCTGCCATGCCGACGAGCATATAGCCGAGGATGGTCACAAGGCCCAAACGTGGACCGTAAGCCGCACCCAGCGTCAGAACTGCGAATGTCCCCATCGTGATTGGCACAGGCCACATTGGGATCGCGATTTTTGCAGAGATGGCGAGGGCTGCGATACCTGCGGCGGCAAGCAAGGCCTGCTTGGCGAGATCAAGTCCGCCTTCTTTGCGTGCAATCGCTTCTACGAGGGTTTTGTCATTCAATGCGAGGGCCATGCCGCTCTCCTTGTTGTTAACTTTGTCCCATGTTTGCCCGACGTTGGGGCAACACGCAAGTCTGGTTGCGCTCTCAGGCCCGATTGTAATGGGTGCTTGATGTGTAATCTTTGCGCGGCCCAGTAACGACCCATGTGGCAGACCAAGCGGGCCAGCGCGTGAAATCATATGTCACATTATACCAGTCCGCGCCACACAAGTGGCTGGTGCCAATAGCAGACCCGTCGGGGGTAAAGCTATGGAACGGCTTGCCATCAGCAAATCGGACGGCGATGTCAGGCCCATGCTCGTCCCAAAGGTAACTGCGCTCGGCCTGTAATGTGGCACCCGTGACAAGCGTCAGCGTGCCAGCCTCTGTATAAAGGAGCCCTGCCCCGTTTTGTGAAAACGCAGCGCGGCCCGTCATCCGGCCGTCTTGGCCGTATTTGGCGTCAGTGATTTGGCGTGAAATCTGCCAATCGCCTAAGAAATCTGTCAGACTAAGGATGGTTTTTCCCTCACTTTACCTTGAGACATGCAGCGATGCCCCTTATGACCCGTCCTTAACTGCTGCCCAATCACAAAATAAGGTCTGCCCATATGATCCCGCGTTATTCCCGCCCTGAAATGGTTGCTATCTGGTCCCCTGAGACAAAATTCAAGATTTGGTACGAGATCGAGGCGCACGCCTGTGATGCGATGGCTGATCTGGGTGTGATCCCGCGCGAAAACGCCGACGCGGTTTGGAAAGCCAAAGACGTTGAATTCGATGTGGCCCGCATTGACGAGATCGAGGCTGTCACCAAACACGACGTGATTGCGTTTTTGACCCATCTGGCCGAGCATGTCGGCTCTGATGAGGCCCGCTTTGTGCACCAAGGCATGACATCTTCGGATGTCTTGGATACCTGCCTGAACGTGCAATTGGTCCGTGCCTCCGATCTTCTCTTGGCCGATATGGACCGCCTCTTGGCCGCGCTCAAAACCCGCGCGATGGAGCATAAAGACACACCGCGCATTGGTCGCTCCCACGGGATCCATGCAGAGCCCACAACGATGGGCCTGACATTTGCGCGCTTCTATGCCGAGATGGACCGCAACCGCGCGCGTCTGGTCAATGCCCGTGCTGAAATCGCGACGGGGGCGATTTCTGGTGCCGTCGGCACCTTTGCCAACGTCGATCCACGCGTCGAAGAGCATGTCTGCGCCAAGCTTGGCCTGTCGCCAGAGCCGATTTCGACCCAAGTGATCCCGCGCGACCGTCATGCGATGTTCTTTGCGATATTGGGTGTTGTTGCCTCTGGCATCGAGAATATCGCGACCGAGATCCGCCACATGCAGCGCACCGAAGTGCTTGAGGGCGCTGAGTATTTCAGCGTCGGCCAAAAGGGATCGTCCGCGATGCCGCATAAGAAAAACCCGATTCTGACAGAAAACCTGACAGGTCTGGCACGTCTGGTGCGCATGTCGGTGATCCCTGCGATGGAAAACGTGGCACTCTGGCACGAGCGCGATATTTCGCACTCTTCCGTGGAACGCGCGATTGGCCCCGACACGACGATCACACTCGATTTTGCGCTCCACCGTCTGGCTGGCGTCGTCGAGAAAATGATCATCTACCCTGAGAACATGATAGCGAATATGCACAAGTTCCGCGGCTTGATCATGTCGCAGCGTGTGCTTCTTGCCCTGACACAAGCTGGCGTGAGCCGCGAGGATGCCTACCGCTTTGTACAGCGTAACGCTTTGAAAGTTTGGGATAATAACGCCGACTTCAAGACCGAGTTGCTGGCTGATGAGGATGTGCGCAAGGCGCTGTCTGCCGAAGACATCGAAGAGAAATTCGACCTTGGCTATCACACCAAGCATGTTGATACGATCTTCAAACGGGTGTTTGGCGAAAGCTAAACCTTACAGGGCCTGCCGCATCATAAGCGGCAGGCCTAATTTCCATTATACAACCGACGGCGCATGGAGCGGTTGAGGCCGTGGGCGGTGCGTGGCCTTCAGAACTGGAGGCATGGTGCGCATGGCGGGCATAGCAAGCACGGCATAACGTCGGCCATCGCCTTCGTTCAAATAGGGCTCTCCGATCCGCTCTGCTGCAAAACCGAGTTGCCGCAAGGCCCGCATCAGCGCCAATGGCGACAACGACATCAAACGCTCTGCTCCGTTTTCGGCCGCGACCCCCACCAGCCCCTGCACAATCATCCCAAGACACATGCTCCGGTCGGCATGGGAATCTACCTCATTTGACATCACCAGACGCGTGCATTCCCACATGGTCTCGGTCTCGACATTTGCAGCCATGACGCTGGGGGGAATGTCGATCAGTTTGCCCTTGAGAGCGTCGCGCAGCATGTAGCTGTGGCTGCCCCATTTCGCGGTCGTCGCCATCGCCCGCGCGCCGCCGATAACCTCGCCGTCCCGCAGCACGAGCGCATAATGCGCCGTCGGATTGTCATATTGATCCATCTCGACGTCGTCGTCATGCGGAATGTCCCAGCCCAGCTCATCCACAAAGAACCGCTTGCGCAACTTGAGAAAGTCGTAAAACGCCGAACCGTGCATGTGAAGATCCGCGAGCGTGAAAGTAATTAGGTCCATGTTTCCCCCTTGTGGCGAAGTTATTTAGCCTCTGCATCCTGTGATTGTAGTGCGAATGCACCACAAATTGGATACCGAAGTGGCATTAAGACATGGTTAACTAATTGCGATGTGCGCCTTCAAATAAGGCCGTATTGCCCAGCAAGCGCGGCTGCTTGGGTGCCCGTCTTCGCCCCGAGCTTCAGTTTTGCGTTTTTGAGCCGTTGCTTGACCGCGCCCTCGGTCACGCCAATGATATGCGCGATTTCTTTGAGCCTTTTGCCATCCCGAACCATCCCGAGGGCCTCCAACTCGGCCATTGTCAGATTGGTTGGCGGTGCCATTTCCGCGTGTCGCCGCACTACGTAGGCGTGTAAAATCTTCGTCTCTAGCTCCGTAAAGTCACGGTCACCCCTCGCAAAGGACCCAAACGACCGCTGCCCCTCTTTGTTGCCGTCAAACACCGAAACCGCCACCCCATAGCGCAACCCATAGGAGTGAGCTTGGCTCAGAATGTGATGGGGATCGTCAAGCGCAAGATCACCCCATGTGACCGTTCCGACGTTGCCATAAACCCAACGCATGATTGGATCAAATAGCATGAACCGTTTTTGCGTATAGTGATCGACCCAATCCGCAGGCAGTTCGTTCACCTCTTCGACCGGAAACGCAAAGCCGATGCGCAATGCGATATAATACCCTGCGGGTGCGATTGTTTGAATGTGATGGGGTTCAAGCCGACTATTCATAGAAACCATTTGATAATGAGACTGTAAAAAACATATGTTGCATTCATTTCCATTTCCTTGGAAATTCACCGCAAGGTTGTATCGTACCAGTATGTCGTTCACGTCAACTTTCGCAATAAGAAAAGAAGGCCCTCGCATTTGGCACAACAAGACGAAATCCGCAATACGCTTGCACGGCTCAAAGAACTGGCTTCGGGAGGCTTCGCTCTGGCTTTTCATGTGCGCTATACGACGCCGTCTTTCCTGTTTCAGACTTATCCCAAGCCGTGGCTCGATTACTATTCGCAAAACGGGCTGGTGCTATCCGATCCGACTGTTGCTTGGGGGTTTGAGAACACAGGTGCAATCCGGTGGTCTGTTCTGGCACACAGTGATACCGCGGATGTGCTTAAGAAGGCTGCCGAGTTTGATCTCAATTTCGGCCTGACCTGCGCAGTTGAAGACGGACCGCACCGCAGTATCGGCAGCTTCTCGCGGACGGACCGCGAGTTTACTGATGCTGAAAGTGCGCTCTTGGTTGCCGAAATGGCAAAACTGCATCAACTCACTGCGGACCTGAAAACCTTATCGCCAGAAACGGCAGCGCAATTGCGGATGATGTCGGTCCAATTTACACATACTTAAGGCTCTATTGACGCTTCATTTATCACTTTTGTGGCAAGTTCATCTTCATGAACATTGCTGCACTCCCTTCGTCCGAATCGCAAAAGCCCGTTTTGACGCGCAAGCGCAAAGCCGCGATGATCGTCGAACTGTTGATTGGCGACGGGGGTAAACTTGCCCTCTCGCAATTGCCCGAAGATCTGCAAATTCTTCTGGCGCGCGAAGTGGGCGCCATTCGTCTGATTGATCGCAATACCGTCAATGCCGTGGCCGAAGAATTCGCAAAACAGTTGGGCGACGTGGGGCTATCTTCGCCCGGCGGTGCCGACAGCGCGATCGAGGCGCTCTCGGCCCACCTTAGCCCCGATCTGGCCACCAAGCTGCGCGCCGAAATGGGGGCCGCCAAGAATGGCGACCCTTGGCCGATGATTTTGGCGCTCCCCGACGAGACTATTCTGGGAATCATGCAGAGCGAAAGCGTGGAGGTCTGCGCGATCACCCTGTCGAAATTGCCTGTATCCAAGGCAGCGACCGTTCTTGAAAAACTACCCGGTGATCAAGCGCGACGCATTACCTATGCCATTTCGCAGACTGAAAACATTGCGCCTGATGCCGTCAAACGCATTGGTGCAGCCCTTGTGCAAGAGCATTGCACTAAGAAGGCGCTCGCGTTTGAGAAGGCCCCTGTCGCCCGTGTCGGTGCGATTCTCAACTCCAGCCCCGCCCAAACGCGTGACTCCGTTCTCGAGGGGCTTGGCACAGATGATCCGGTTTTTGCCGATGGCGTGCGCAAGGCCATTTTCACCTTCAAGGACATTCCGCTCCGGTTGGTGCCGACAGATGTGCCCGCCTGTATTCGCGGCGTCGATGCCGCCGACCTGTCAACAGCGATTGCCGCGGCACTGGCTGGCGACGACGACTTGGTTGCGTCCGCAGAATTCATCCTTGGCAATATTTCGCAGCGGATGGCCGGCCAAATCCGCGAAGACGCCGCAGAGAAAGGCGCCATCAAGGGGAAGGCCGCCGAAGAAGCCATGCGGGTTGTCTCCTCTGCCATCAGGAGCTTGGTTGACGAGGGGACAATCACGCTCAATTCCGACGACGAAGAAGAGGAGGAGCAGAATGCTTAACCGATAGACAGCTCTTGGCCGTGGGGCTAGGATTTGACTTTGACAGATGAAAATAAAGACTTTGATGGCCGACGCTGGCACGACATGGGCGGCCTTGTTGCGGGTGATGTTCCGCGCGCGGATCATGATTTTGCCCTCTGGGAAAAGCGCGTCGATGCCTTGATGATCATTTGCTCAAGCAAGGGCCATTTCACTGTGGACGGGTTGCGCCGCGTTCTGGAAGATATGCCACCCGCAAGCTTTGAAGAGATGAGCTATTACGAACGCTGGATCATGTCGATTGCTCAAAACCTTGTCGAAGACGGCGTCATCACCAATGCTGAATTGGGCCGTCGGATAACACAAGTGGAAGGCCGGGGTCTCACATATGGCGAGGCCGCACATGAGTGAACAGGTCCGCATCCGCCCCGATATGCCGCCCGGTCACATCCGCACCCCAGCCTATTTGCGTGGGAAGGTCGGCGTGATTGAACGCACACTTGGCCCATTCGCTAATCCTGAACAGCTCGCCTACCGCAGGAACGGTGAGCCGCTGCCGCTGCACCGTGTGCGGTTTACCATGGCGGAAGTATGGGGCGCTCATGCCGAAACGCCGACCGATACGATTGAAGCCGAGATTTACGCCCATTGGCTGGAGCCCGTTTGATGCCACATGATCACCACGAGCACTTGTCGCCTTCGGGGCACCCCTTTCGTGCCGATAATGATGTGCCCCTTACCTATTGGCAGGCCATGGAAATCGCAGTCCGCGAGTTGCTGATCGAAAAAGGCGTGACGACGGCTGCTGAAATCGCAGCCCAAATCGACACGATGGATGCCCGCACGCCCTCAAATGGCGCGGCTGTTGTCGCGCGTTTCTGGACCGATCCCGCTTTTCGGGACGCCATGCGCGCCGACGCCAGCGTCGCCACCCGCGCGATGGGATATGACATCGGCCCGATGAAGCTCATTGCAGTTGAGAGCACGGCAGATTTGCACAATATCGTCGTTTGCACGCTTTGCTCCTGTTACCCGCGCAATTTGCTCGGACTGCCGCCTGACTGGTATAAATCGCGCGCTTACCGCGCCCGCACGGTGCGCGAGCCGCGCAGTGTTTTGGCCGAATTTGGCGTCGTCCTGCCCGCAAGCACACAGGTGCGCGTGCACGATAGCACCGCCGATATGCGCTATATCGTGATCCCTGCCCGCCCCGCCGGCACGCAGGATTGGACCCAAGACGCATTAGCCGCGCTTGTGACGCGCGATAGCATGATCGGCACGGGTCTCGCAAAATCGCCCGAGGCACTTGCCTGAGCCCGCCCGCGCCCGTATCTGATGCCCATGTCTGACGCACCAGAAATCACGGGCAGTTTTGCCGACCGCATCGTTGACCGCATCTTGCGCGGCCTGATCGGTGCGGCCTTGCGCCTGCCTTACGAGCGTCGTGTCGCTTTTATGGGGGCACTGGTGCGGCGTGTGATTGGCCCGCTCTTTGGGTATCGCAGGCGGGCAGAGACCAATCTCGCGCTGATCTACCCCGACATGAGCCCCGGAACCCGCCGCCGTCTGGCCAATGCGGTTTGCGACAACTTCGGCCGTACGCTGATCGAAAATTACAGCTGGGCAAAATTTGACGCGCGTTTGACAAAGACAAAAGCGTCAGGAGAGGGCCTCGCTGCGATTGCGGCCGCCAAGGCGGCAGGCCGCCCCGTTATTTTCGTGACGGGCCATTTCGGCAATCACGAGGCACCGCGCCACGTCTTGACCCAGATGGGCTACGACATCGGAGGGCTCTATCGCCCGATGACCAACGCCTATTTCAATGATCACTACGCCCGCACCATGACCGCTTGGGGCGGACCCGTTTTCGCCCAAGGCCGCCGCGGCACGATGGGGTTTGTGCGGCACCTGAAAGACGGCGGCATGGGCACGCTCTTGTTTGATGTCGCAGCACCCGACGGTGTCATGCTCGATTTCATGGGCCAGCCCGCCAGCACAATGACCTCTGCCGCCGACATGGCGCTCAAGCTGGACGCTCTGGTTATTCCCTACTTTGGGGTACGCCGCGCGGACGGCCTGTCGTTTGATGTGATCGTGCAGGCCCCGATCGCGCCCGCAGACCCGATTGTCATGATGCAAGACATGACCGACCGCCTGTCGGCAATGGTCGCAGCGCACCCAGAGCAATGGTTTTGGATCCACCGTCGTTGGAAAACCTATCCGAAACCCTAGCGGATTTCGGCGGCTGCGAGGATCGGGCCAAAGTGGTTGTTTTGCACGATCACGACGACGGGATCATTGCCGTCCACTTGCGTTTCAAGCCGCAACGGCGCGACACCATCCCATCGGCCAATCACCCGCCAAGAGGTAACGATATTAACGTAGCTAATTGTTTTACCGCGATTTTCTCCGTGCTTAATCGCCACGGACTCTTCGGGGTGATACCGCACAACTTGTACGACCATGTCGCCAGGACCTGCGGATTTGGCCTGCGCATTAATCGTGAGTCTGCTCCCCGTCCGCGCGATTTCCAGCCCGACACGGGGCGCAATTGCCCGCTGGGCCGCAACCATATCCATGACGTCCATCGCCTTGGAACCGATCACTTGATGCGCCCCGCCAATCACCATCTGCGGCGTATAGACTGTCTCTGCATGGGCCGCTTGCGCATACCCGTGTTGCCGTGCTGTGAAGGCGGCGCTGCCAAAGCTGTCTTTCCAGCCGAGGTAATCCCAGTAATCGACATGCAGGGCCAAAGCGATCACATCGTTGCGGTCCACCATTTGAGCCAGCAGGGCATCCGCAGGTGGACAAGACGAGCACCCTTGCGACGTATATAGTTCAACGACAACTTTGTTATCCTGCGCCACAGCGCCTGTGCCCCCTAACACGCCGATAAGGGCGAGTGCTGTCATAAAAATTCGCATGGTAATCCCGATTTTGTCTGGCGTTGTTTATTGTCTATTGAGGTTTTGCTGTAATGACCAATCAACGAATTGCGAGGGTTACGCGAAGGATGTTTCAATTTTCTATATCCGCTGACGATGGGGCTGGTAGTTTTCGGTGTGCAATGGTATACAAAATACAACCGCCCCCCTTGAACCGCAACCATACATGGGGCAAAAGCCTATTAACCACATTTCAAAGCGCCTTCGAAAGGGATAGCCTATGACCGTCACAGTCGGCATCGATACCGCCAAAACCCGCAAGACACTGACCGTTGGGTCGCAATCCGTATCCTATTACTCCATCGCTGCCGCCGAGGCTGCTGGCCTTGGCGATTTCTCGAAACTGCCCGCCGCGCTGAAGGTTGTTTTGGAAAACCTGCTGCGTTTTGAAGACGGCGGTTTTTCAGTGTCCGTGAACGACATCAAGGCGTTTTCCGAGTGGGCCACGAATGGTGGCCAGAACCCGCGTGAGATCGCCTACCGCCCTGCCCGCGTCCTGATGCAGGATTTCACAGGCGTTCCAGCCGTCGTCGATTTGGCCGCGATGCGCGACGGGATCAAGGCGCTTGGCGGCAATGCCCAGCAGATTAACCCGCTTGCCCCTGTTGATCTGGTCATCGACCACTCGGTGATGATCGACGAATTCGGCACCCCCCGCGCGTTCCAGATGAACGTTGACCGCGAATACGAGCGCAACATGGAGCGTTATACTTTCCTCAAGTGGGGCCAAAAGGCGTTTAACAACTTCCGCGTTGTGCCACCGGGCACGGGCATTTGCCACCAAGTGAACCTTGAATATCTGGCCCAAACGGTTTGGACAGACACCGACCAGAATGGCGAAATGGTCGCCTACCCTGATACGCTTGTTGGGACTGACAGCCACACCACAATGGTCAACGGCTTGGCCGTGCTGGGTTGGGGCGTTGGCGGGATCGAGGCCGAGGCTGCGATGCTGGGTCAGCCTGTGTCGATGCTGATCCCCGAGGTTGTCGGCTTTGAGCTGACAGGCGAAATGGTTGAGGGCACAACAGGCACCGACCTCGTGCTGAAGGTCGTTGAAATGCTGCGCGCCCACGGCGTTGTTGGCAAATTCGTCGAGTTTTACGGCAAGGGTCTGGACGTTCTGCCATTGGCCGACCGTGCGACGATTGCGAACATGGCGCCTGAGTATGGCGCGACGTGCGGCTTCTTCCCGATCGACGGCGAAACACTGCGCTACCTGCGCAACACTGGCCGCGACGAAGATCGTATCGCTTTGGTCGAAGCCTATGCAAAGGCCAACGGTTTCTGGCGCGATGCGGACTATGCCCCTGTTTATACGGCCACTTTGCACCTCGACATGGGAACAATCGTCCCTGCGATTTCGGGTCCAAAGCGTCCGCAAGATTACGTGGCATTGACCAATGCGAAATCCGCTTTCGCCAATGAAATGGAGAACACTTTCAAGCGTCCGATGGGCAAGAAAGTGGCCGTCGACGGCGAAGAATACACGATGGAATCGGGCAAGGTCGTGATCGCTTCGATCACCTCCTGCACCAACACATCCAACCCCTACGTCATGATCGGCGCGGGCCTTGTGGCGCGTAAAGCGGCAGCCTTGGGCCTGAACCGCAAACCTTGGGTCAAGACATCGCTGGCCCCCGGCTCGCAAGTTGTGTCCGAGTATCTGGAGGCCGCTGGCCTGCAAGAAGACCTTGATAAAATTGGCTTTAACCTTGTTGGCTATGGCTGCACGACCTGTATCGGCAACTCTGGCCCGATACAGCCTGCGCTGAGCAAGGCAATTGCCGAAGGCGATCTGGTGGCAACATCCGTGCTGTCGGGCAACCGCAACTTTGAGGGCCGCATCTCCCCAGACGTGCGCGCCAACTACCTCGCCTCCCCACCACTGGTTGTCGCCTACGCCATCGCAGGCACGATGGATATCGACATCACCAAGGACGCGATTGGTCAGGACCAAAATGGCAACGACGTCTTCCTCAAGGACATCTGGCCCACCAACAAAGAGGTCAACGATCTGGTCGCCCAGACTGTGACACGCGAGGCATTCCTCACAAAATACGCGGATGTCTTCAAAGGCGACGAAAAGTGGCAGGCGGTGCAAACCCCTGACTCCGAGACATATGACTGGCCAGCGGCATCGACATACATTCAGAACCCGCCCTACTTCCGAGGCATGTCCAAAGAACCAGGTACAATCAAAAATCTGAAAGATGCCAAGGTTTTGGCGATCTTGGGTGATATGATCACGACCGACCACATCTCGCCCGCGGGCTCGTTCAAAGACACCACACCAGCGGGCCAATACCTGCTGGACCGTCAGGTGCCTGTGCGCGAGTTCAACTCTTACGGTGCGCGTCGCGGCAACCACGAGGTCATGATGCGCGGCACATTCGCCAACATCCGCATCAAAAACGAGATGCTCGATGGCGTTGAGGGTGGCTACACCAAGGGACCAGACGGCAAGCAAACCTCGATCTTCGACGGTGCGATGGCCCATATCGAGGCTGGCACCCCGCTGATCATCTTCGCAGGTGAGCAATATGGCGCAGGCTCCAGCCGCGACTGGGCGGCAAAGGGCACGGCGCTTCTGGGTGTCAAAGCTGTGATTGCTGAAAACTTCGAGCGTATCCACCGCTCCAACCTCGTTGGCATGGGCGTGGTGCCGTTTGAATTCACAGGCAGTGACAACCGCAAGTCACTGGGTCTGACAGGTAATGAAACAGTCTCTATCTCTGGCCTCGATACGATCAAACCACTGGAAGTTGTCACCGCGACAATCACCTACGCCAATGGCGACGTGAAGGACATCCAAGTGAAATGCCGCATCGATACTGCCGTTGAGATCGAATACATCGAAAACGGCGGCGTGCTGCACTATGTGTTGCGCAACTTGGCCAAAGCGTCCTAATCGACGCCTCTCAAAATCAACAAAGGCCCGCGCATCTGCTCGGGCCTTTTGTTTTTCGTTATTCGGATATTCATGCGTAACGCATCAACGGCAAGGCAACCGCCAACAGAGCCTGCGGACTGCCACGATCCCACACACGTTCCCAAATTCATGAAATCCGCAGCCAAGCTGCGGACATCCAGGTCACTTGCCCATGGCCTCGGCCAATGCTGGCAAAAAGCGCTGCTCATAGTCTGAGCCGACCAGCGGACCCGCAAAGCGGAACAAAACCGTGCCGTCGCCGCCCACAATGAAAGTCTCAGGGGGGGCTGTCACACCCCAGTTGATCGCCGTCCGGCCACGCGGATCAAAGCCCGTCTTGAAAAACGGATCACCTTCCTCGCCCAGATATGTCACAGCATCGTCGGCGGTGTCGCGAAAGTTGATCCCAGCTACGCGGTACCCTTGGGATTGCAGATCAAGCAAGGTCGGGTGCTCGGCGCGACAAGGCGGGCACCAGCTTGCCCAATAGTTCACAAGTGTCACTTCGCCATCTCGCAGATCTATGCCCGTCAACAAATCAGTTCCCGGCACGGGTTCGGGCGCAACATCAGGAGCCTGTTGACCCACAAGAGTTGAAGGTAATTCATTGACATTGTCACGCATCATGCCTGCGAAAAAAAGACCCGCAAGGGCTGCAAAAATCACAGGTGGCACGATCATCATCGGGGAAATTTTAGCCATGTCTGCGGGCCTCCGCAGTTTCAAGCGCGCGACGTTGCTTGACCGATTGCCGCCAGCTCAAACCGATAATCGCGAGCAACAAAACGATGCTGACCGCATAGGCCGATACCACCTCAAACCCGTATTTCCCAAGATCTGGGATCATGTGCGGACCTCTCGTAATTGCAATGCGCGCAGACGGCGCGCGCGGATTTCTGTGCGGGTGCGCAGCAAGACAAGTGCCACAAACAAAAGCACAAATCCCGCGATACAGACCAACAGCGGAAAGAAGAACACGTCAGAGACATTCTCTTCCTTATCAAGCGAAAGCGATGCCCCTTGGTGCAACCCTTGGTTCCAGAAATTAACCGCGTAGCGCGACAGAAGCGCAAAGACCGAACCAACGATGCACAGAACACTTGTCAAATCGGCAGCTGTGTCCGGATCATCGATCGCTGCCCAAAGCGCCATGTAGCCAAGGTAGAACAGGAACAGGATCAGAAACGATGTCAGCCGCGGATCCCACGCCCAATACGTCCCCCACATCGGTTGGCCCCAAATCGCGCCGGTCATTAGTGCGATCAGCGTCATTGTGATGCCCACGGGCGCTGCGGCTTTGGCAGCCAAGGCCGAAACATGGTGGCGGCGCACGAGCCAGATGAGCGAGGCCACGAGCATCATCATCCACGCATTGATCGCCATGAGAGCAGAGGGGACATGCAGATAAATGATCTTGACAGTAGAGCCTTGGCGGTAATCGTCAGGTGTCAGGAAAAACCCCCAGAACAACCCGACCGCAAGGCAAACGCCCGCCGCCCCAAAAGCCCACGGCAAAACAGGGCCTGTCCAACCCATGAATTTCTTTGGATTTGCATATTCCCATAGTGACATAGTGGGAGCCTAACCTTTCAATCAGGGGGGCTCAATCCTGCATTAGCGCAGATTGATGCGTAAGACTGCCGCAGTGGCAAAGGGTAAAAGGGCGATACTGCCAGCCGTGATCCCCGCAAGCATGAGCAGAGGCGTCGTGGCGTCGAGTCCAGCGGTGCCCCGCCGTGCTGCTTCAGCCCCGAAAATCAGCGTCGGGATATAGAGCGGCAGCACCAGAAGCGAGAGGAGCAAGCCGCCGCGCCGGATGCCGACCGTAAGGGCCGCCCCAAATGTGCCGATCATCGACAAGGCTGGTGTACCAAGCAGCAGCGTGAGGGCGACAAAGCTATAGCCGTTTGCAGGGAGCTGCAAAAGCACGCCAAGGACAGGTGCCGCAATGGTCAGCGGCAGGCCCGTTGTCAGCCAATGGGCCGTCGCCTTGGCAAGGCCCACGGCCTCCAGCGGGATCGGCGCCGTCGCAATCAGCGTCAGCGCCCCATCTTCAAAGTCGAGCGCGAATATGCGGTCGAGCGACAAAAGAGCGGCCAGAAGTGCCGCAACCCAAAGGATACCAGAGGCAATTTTGGACAGGATCGCGGTTTCGGGCCCAACGCCGAAAGGCACCAGCACAACCACGATCAAAAAGAACACAAGCCCGAGGCCAAAGCCGCCGCCTGCCCGCGTGGCAAGCCGCAAGTCGCGCAAGAGCAGTGCGATCACAGGAAAGCCTCGTCACTGTCTGAGGGGCCGTCATCTTGCGCTGCAAAGGGCGTCAGGTCGAGCGTTTGCGCCTCGCCCAGCCCCAGATCGATATGTGTCGCGATAACAGCCACGCCCCCGTGCGCCAGATGGTGGTCACGCATGAAACTGCTGAAAAGCTTGACGGAAAAGCCGTCGAGCGACACCGTAGGTTCGTCTAGGAATAGCACCTTGCGGCTGATCACGCCAAGACGCGCAAGACCAACCCGCCGCTTTTGCCCTGCCGACAATGTGCCCGCAAAGCGGTCGCGCAGATCGCCAAGATCAAACCAGTCCCAGATCACATCTGGCACCGTGTTGCCGTAAACATCCGCCCAAAAGCTGAGGTTTTCGCGCACGGTGAGCGCGGTCTTGATCCCGTCGGCGTGGCTGGCGTAAGCGGCCTGATCGACGGGGAATTCGCAGGTGCCATTTGTGGGCTCTTGCAGCCCCGCCAATGTGCGCAACAATGTCGTTTTGCCGATGCCGTTAGGGCCGCGAAGAATAAGAGCGTGCCCAGCAGCCAGATCAAACGAGACCCCCGAAAGGACTGGTACGCCGCTGCGCTCCACGGCGATGTCGCGCACCTTCAACATCAATCAGACCGGCAAAAGGGCTGCCGCAATGCGCCGCCCTTCAGACAAAAGCACGTTGTAGCTGCGGCAAGCTGCGGGCGATGACATCGGTTCGACACCGATGCCTACCTCGTCGAAAACCTCGCGAAAGGCAGCGGGAAGATGCGCGATCTCGGCCCCTGTGCCGATGAAGATCACATCAACCTCGCCTTTGAGCGCAAGCAAAGTCGCCGTGTCATCAAAGCCGCCCCAAGCGTCAACTCCGCCCGCATGAGCCAGCATCGCGCCATGGACAACTTTGCCGCCGATCCGAAAGAAACCGGGACCATAGCCCTCGAAAGGTTTTGCATCCGAATAGTTGACTTCGTTGAGGCGCATTGTGGCTCCTGACGTTTAGGCGTCGATATTGGCGTATTGGCCCTGTGGTTTCTTTGATGTCGGGGTCCAGTCGCGTTTCACGCCCAGCATCAGCACGATATTTTTGGCGATATAGATCGACGAATAGGTGCCGACGATAATGCCCCAAGCAATCGCAAAGACAAACCCGCGGATCACGTCGCCGCCGAGCCAAATCAGTGCGATCAGCGCCAGAAGTGTGGTGCCTGAGGTCATGATTGTGCGCGACAGGGTTTCGTTGGCAGAAAGGTTCAGCACGTCGATCAGCGGCATAACCTTGTATTTGCGCAGGTTCTCACGCGCGCGGTCGAAAACCACAACTGTATCGTTGATCGAATACCCGACGATTGTGAGAAGGGCCGCGATGATTGACAGGTCGAATTTCAACTGCAACAGCGAAAACAAGCCGATTGTCAGCCCCACATCATGCGCGAGAGCCACGACGCCGCCCACGGCAAATTGCCACTCAAAGCGCAGCCAGATATAGATCACGATCGCGGTGATCGCCCCCAAAACCGACAGGATCGCGGTTTTGATCAGCTCGCCAGAGACTTTTGGGCCGACGCTTTCCACAGAAGGAAATGTCAGCGAAGGATCAACAGTTTGCAGCGCCGCTTCGACGTCGTTAATGGTCTGGATGGCAACACTTTCATCACCCTCCTGCGCTTGGATCCGCACCATGGCAACGTTCTGGTTGGCTGCAAAGGTTGGATCAAACACTTCTGTGATCGTTACATCGCCAAGGTCGAGCGGGGCTATGGCGGCGCGGTAGGCGCCCACATCCACGGCGTTCTCGGACTGGGTACGGATCGTCGTGCCGCCCTTAAAGTCGATCCCGAAATTGAGCCCCATCGTTAGGAACACGACCAATGAGGCGATCAGCAGGACAATAGACCCGCCAAAGGTCACTTTGGCATGTTTGAAAAAGTTGATCTTGGTGTCATCAGGAACGAGACGCATACGCATGGCTTAAACCTCAATTGTCTTGGGTCGCTTGCGGGCGAACCAGATGACGATCAGTGAACGTGTCACGAAAATCGCAGTAAAGACGGATGTCATGATCCCAAGGCCGAGCGTGATCGCAAAGCCGCGCACAGGCCCAGAGCCAAGCGCGAACAGGATCAGCGCGGTGATGAAGGTCGTGATGTTACTGTCGAGAATGGCCGACAAGGCCCGCTCATAGCCCAACTCGATGGCACGCGCGGGCCCTTTGGTGGTTTTGAGTTCCTCGCGGATACGCTCGAAAATCAGCACGTTGGCGTCAACGGCCATACCAACCGTCAGCACGATCCCGGCAATCCCCGGCAAGGTCAGCGTGCCGCCAATCAAGGAGAGAACCCCGAAAATCATCGCCATGTTGATCCCAAGAGCGATCGTCGCGAAAAACCCGAAAAGCCCGTAGGTCAGGATCATGAACACCACAACAAGGGCACCGCCCGCCATGGCCGCAAGCTTGCCTGCGTCGATACTGTCTTGGCCAAGCTCTGGCCCGATGGTCCGCTCTTCAAGGAATGTCAGCCCCGCAGGCAAAGCCCCTGCCCGCAACAGCACGGCAAGGTTGGTCGATTCCTCAAGGGTAAAGTTACCCGTGATAATGCCAGAGCCACCTGCAATATGGCTTTGGATTGTGGGGGCAGAGATGACCTCGTTATCCAGCACAATCGCGAATGGCGCGCCGATGTTTTCGGCCGTATAATCGCCAAACTTGCGCGCGCCCGTCGGGTTGAAGCGGAAGTTGACAGCAGGTCGCCCGTTCTGGTCAAAGGCCGGTTGCGCGTCCGTAAGCTCTTCACCTGTCACAACAGGGCTCCGCTCCAGAATATAAAATGTGCCTGCTTCGTCGAGCGAGGGCACAATGGTATTGCCCGTCCCCGCAGAGGCATTGGCGTCGGTCGTGCGGCCCACAACAGGGTTGAAGGTCAGCTGGGCCGTGGTTCCAATGATATCTTTGACCTCTTGGGCCGAGCCGACACCCGGCACTTGCACCAGAATACGGTCGGTGCCTTGCCGTTGGATCGTGGGTTCGCGGGTGCCAACCTCGTCGATCCGGCGACGGATGATTTCCAACGATTGTTGCATGGTCCGGTCATCGACGGCTGCTTTTTCCACATCCGTCATCTCGATAGTTAAAACCTGGCCGTTGAGCGTGACGGTGATGTTATTCTGCCCTGCGCCCGCAAGCGAGGCCACAGGTTGCGCCAAACCGCGCGCAAGCGCCAATGCGCGCTCAGCGCCTGCCGCCTCCGAGAACCGCACGCGCAGCACATCTGCGGGGCCATCCTCACGGGTGACAAAGCCCACCACATCACGCTCGGCGGCCAATGTGTCGCGCACATCAGGCCAAAGCCCGTTCATGACAGACGCGTAGACGTCTTTCACCTGCACTTCGGCTAACAGATGCGCACCGCCGCGCAGATCAAGCCCGAGGTTCACAAGGTTCGACGGCAGGAAAGACGGCCAACTTGTGTCCTCCCCCCATGCCGCGATGGCGTCGTTATGCGCCTCGACCTTGCTGTAAAAGCCATTGGGCAGCGCGAGCATGATCCCAATGGCGCAGGTCAGCCAGATCAAGGCCTGCTTAAACGGTGAAATAGTCAGCATAACGTAACGCGCCTCTTTGGCGAAAATTAAGACTTCGCAGGCTCGGTCTTGTTCACGACCGTCGCGATGGTTGCGCGCACAACGCGCACATTCACGCCAGCTGCGATTTCAACTTCAACCTCGTTGCTGTCGTCTTTGACCTTGGTCACTTTGCCCATGATCCCGCCTTGCGTGATGATCTGGTCGCCACGGCGCAGCGCCTGCACCATCAGTTGATGCTCTTTCAGCTTTTTCTGCTGCGGGCGGATCAAAAGGAAATACATGATCCCGAAGATCAGGATCAGTGGGACGAGAGATTGAATGCCCTGCATAGCGGCCTCCTTAAAGTCAGTTTACGGCCACCCGAGATGAGCGCCAAAGTCGCGGCACATTATGTCTGCACCTGTGGAATGGCAACACGATACCCCGTAAATGGGAGGTTCACAGCCGCCTTAGTTTACGGCATATGGGGAAACGATCTGAATTTGCCAACCAAAGGACCAACCTGATGCTTGATATTCGCATGATCCGTGACAACCCTGCTGCTTTTGATGCGGCCCTGTTCCGTCGCAAGGTTGCGCCTGTGTCCGCGCAGATTCTCGCGCTTGACGAGGCGCGTCGTGCCAAAATTATGGCCGCCGAAACGGCCCAAGCCGATGCCAATGCCGCCGCAAAACAAGTCGGCGCTGCCAAAGCATCCGGCAATGAGGCCGAATTCGAGCGCCAGCGCGCCCTTGTGGCCAGCAAAAAGGCCGAGATCACCGCTCTTACCGACGAGGCAAAGGCCGCAGATGTGGCGCTTAACGATCTTTTGCTGACGATCCCGAACCTGCCTCATGACGACGTGCCCAACGGTGCGGACGAGCATGACAACTTCGAGATCAAAAAACACGGCAGCCCGCGCAACTTCGACTTCCAGCCTGTCGAACACTACGAGATTCCATCTGTCATGCCCGGCATGGATTTCGAGACGGCGGCGAAACTCTCTGGCAGCCGCTTTGTGCTGCTGTCGGGCGCTGTGGCCCGTGTGCACCGTGCGCTCGCCCAATTCATGCTCGACACCCATGTCGAAGAAAACGGCCTGATCGAGACCAACACCCCTGTGATGGTGCGCGAAGAGATGATGTATGGCACCGGCCAATTGCCGAAATTCGGCGAAGACAGCTATCAGACAACCGACGGCTGGTGGCTCATTCCCACTGCCGAGGTCACACTGACCAATATCGTCAATAACGCGACGGTCGAGGAAAGCTACCTGCCCCGCCGCTTTGCCGCGCATACGCTGTGCTTCCGCTCCGAGGCAGGCTCTGCGGGGCGTGACACATCGGGCATGTTGCGCCAGCACCAGTTCGAAAAGGTCGAGATGGTGACCGTCTGTCACCCCGATCATTCCGACGCCGAGCATCTGCGCATGACCGCTTGTGCGGAAGGGATTTTGGAAAAGTTGGGCTTGCCTTACCGCACGGTCGTGCTTTGCACAGGCGACATGGGCGCAGGCGCGCGGCGCACCCATGACATCGAAGTCTGGCTGCCCGGCCAGAATGCCTACCGCGAGATTTCATCGGTTTCGACCTGTGGCGATTATCAGGCCCGCCGCATGAACGCGCGGTTCAAACCCACCGAAGGCGGAAAGCCCGAATTCCTGCACACGCTCAACGGCTCTGGCCTTGCTGTCGGGCGCTGCCTGATTGCGGTGCTGGAGAATGGCCAGCAGGCGGACGGATCTGTAATGCTGCCAGAGGTGTTGCACCCCTACCTGCGCGGCAAAACCACGATCAACGCCAACGGCACGCTCGTCTAAACCCTGCGCGATCTGGGCCGCAATGTCGTGTCCAGATCGTGCGTCGCTCCGCGGTCCCGCGTGACCATCTGGGCGCGCAGCGCTTTCCACGCTGTCTCGTCAAGCCCATAGATCTCGTGCAGAACACCCTGCAATGACTGCGGCCTGTAACTTGAATCATTATGGAAACGGTCCAATGCCGCAAGCGAGAGATCATCTTTATGCAGCGGCCCCTGACGGTCCTTGCTTAAAGCGCCCAAGAGCATACCAGAAAGCCCCGCCGGTCCGAAATTGTTGACGGTTGGCGCCTTGTAATTGAGCCGGTGAGCTTGGCGGTCGAAATCCTCCCAATTGAGCGCGAGCCCTGCGTCCTCTGCGCCCATGGCGATCCAATGCATCGCGATCGACGACAAGCCGATCCGCGCGCCACCGCCGCCCACAGAGCCATGCGTGCCCGCAAACCATTGCTGCAAATAGGCGGGCGCGGCTTGCGGGCCTGCGTCCCTGTCATAGCGCCGGTTCAGCTCTGCAAGGTTCGACCACAGATGCGCCGGAAAGGTCTTGCACCGCTCGTCAAGCGCCACGGCATGACGCGCCGAAAGCACAGAGGAGGACAAGTCCGCATCGTGAAACTCGTATTTGGCGTTAAATTTATCCGCCCACGGCACAAAACTGGGCAAACCGAGCGCGCTGACGGTATCCCAAACTCCGACGTAGGGCAGGGTCAAAAGGATCGCATTTGTGTCCCCCACCTTGCGGCGCCAATTGTATTCGGCCTGACTTGTGGCCGTATCAGGGGCGAAATCGGCGCGAAACGCAAAGCTTTGCGGGTGGTCCGGCTTGGTCTCGGGCGCGCGGCTGACGTAACGCGCCACGGCCTCGGGGATACGGCCCAAATGACTGCGCGGGGCAATCCCGCACGACCGGATCATCCCAGCCAAGGAGCGCGCGGCAAAAGCGCCTCGCGAAAACCCAAAGATATAAACCTCGTCCCCCTGTTCATAGGCAAAGACCAGATTACGGTAGGTTTCTTCAATGATATCAAGCAAGCCCCAGCCAAGGGAGCCGCCAAAGACCCGATCAAGCTTGCGCCCGAATGCTGTATTGCCACGCCCGGACCCAACGCCCGGCGAATAGATCACCAATTGCGGCGTGTCGGTTTTCCGGTCAAAATGCTGCACACAGCGTGAAAGACGCACCACATTTGTCGGGTTTGCGGCGTCTGGGCGGTTCCATGTGCCGTCGATAAAAATCGCTATACGTTTCATCAAATAGTTCCTTAAATGGATTCAGGGTCTCAATTTGCTGCCCTAGGGTCAAGTATGCTTTTCCTGACCACGCGGTGAACCACACAGCCAACTGGAGCGTATCAATGATATGCAACACATTTATGCCTGGCTGACGCTGATCCTCACCACGACATTTGTCGTCTCTCCGGCCTTCACGGACCCGTTCATGGGGTTCACGGCGGACCAACTGCCGATCCCGCAGATCGACCCGCCTGTGCAGCCCGCAGGCTATGCCTTCGCGATTTGGGGGCTGATCTATGGCTGGCTGATCGTCTCGGCGGTCTTTGGCGTCTGGAGGCGCGCCGATGATGCGGGCTGGGACCGCGCACGCGCGCCGCTCATGGTCAGCCTTGCGGTTGGCACACCGTGGCTCACAATTGCGAATGCCTCGGCCATTTGGGCGACGATTACAATTTTCGTCATGGCGGCGGCGGCAATCGTCGCCTTGATTCTCGCCCCGAAAACTGACCGCTGGTGGTTGCACGCACCTGTTGGCATCTACGCGGGCTGGTTGACAGCGGCATCCTTCGTGTCTCTGGGCAGCACGGCGGCGGGCTATGGGATCGTTTTGGGCAGCCTTGGCTGGGCTTACCTTGCAATCATACTGGCGCTTGGCGTAACTTTGACGGTGATTTCACGCAAGCCATCCGCCCCCGAATACGGGCTGACTGTCATCTGGGCATTGGTCGGAATTATTGTGGCTAACTTGAGCGGCGCAGTCGGCGTGATGATCCTCGCTGCAACAGGCATCGTCGTGGTGGCTGGGGCTACGTGGAAATTCCGCAGCCCCGCCTAAAGATCAATCGCCGCTTGGCTTTTTCATGTGCTTTGACAGACGGCCCGTCTGCTTTTTCTTCTTGTCTTTATAGGGGTTCTTATCCCCCTGATCTCGCAACGTCAGGCGGATCGGCGTGCCGGGCATGTCGAAGTCCTCGCGCAGGCCATTGACCAGATAGCGGGTATAGCTTGCTGGCACGAGATCAGGAAACGACGACATCACAACAAAGCCGGGAGGCCGTGTTTTGACTTGGGTCACGTAACGCATTTTGATCCGACGGCCACCCGGTGCGGGCGGCGGGTGCTGCTCTAGCATCCCCGTGAGCCAGCGGTTGAGCTGGGCCGTAGTGATCCGACGGTTCCATACCTCATGAGCCTTCATGATCGCCTCTTGCAAACGATCAAGCCCCTTGCCTGTTTTCGCAGAAACTGTGACCAATGGCGCGCCCTTCAGTTGTGGCAACAGGCGCGCGAACTCTTCTTTGAGTTCTTTCAGCTTTTCCTGCTTCTCGGTCTCAACGTCCCATTTGTTCACGGCGATGACCACGGCACGGCCTTCACGCTCGGCCAGATCAGCGAGGCGCAGGTCTTGCTGTTCAAAGGGAATTTCGACGTCGAGCAGAATCACAACAACTTCGGCAAACTTGACAGCGCGCAGACCGTCAGAGACCGAAAGCTTTTCCAGCTTCTCGTGGATCTTGGCCTTGCGCCGCATCCCTGCGGTATCAAAGATCCGCATTGGCACGCCTTCCCAGTCCTTTTGGACGGAAATCGCGTCACGGGTAATGCCCGCCTCAGGGCCAGTGAGCAGGCGCTCTTCACCGATGATCTTATTGATCAGCGTGGATTTGCCCGCGTTCGGGCGCCCGCAAACGGCGATTTGCAGCGGCTTCTCTTTCGTGGGAACGCGCGGCGCATCCTCGTCGTCCTCGTCTACGTCCACATCTGTTTCAGGGGCGTCTGCCTTGGCGCGTTCCTCGAAAGCGTCGGCCAGCGGCATCAGCAAGTGGTAAAGCTCGTCCATGCCCTCGCCGTGTTCGGCCGAAAGGCGCACAGGCTCGCCCAGACCAAGGGAGAAGGCCTCCAAATAGCCCGCCTCGCCTGCCCGACCTTCAGATTTATTCGCCGCGATAATCACGTTCGCGTTTTTCTTGCGCAGGATGTCGGCAAAGACCTGATCGGTCGGGGTCACACCGACGCGGGCGTCGATCATAAACAGGCAGACATCGGCCATCTCAACGGCGCGCTCAGTCAGGCGGCGCATGCGCCCCTGAAGGCTGTCGTCGGTCGCATCTTCTAACCCTGCACTGTCGATTACGGTGAATCGCAGGTCACCAAGTCGGGCGGCACCCTCGCGCAAATCACGGGTAACCCCGGGCTGGTCATCGACAAGCGCCAGCTTCTTGCCAACCAAGCGGTTGAAAAGTGTGGATTTTCCGACATTCGGACGGCCCACGACGGCAAGGGTAAAAGACATTTGTTCAGGCTCCTGACGGGTTCATCGCCAGCCGTTACACCAATTCGGGCCTAACGGAAAGCCAGCAGTTGGCCTTCTTTGGAGATGACGTAGAGTGTGCCACCCGCAACAACAGGGCTTGAGGCTGCGCCGCTCGAAACAGGCACCATTCCAACCAGCGCGCCAGAGGACGGATCAAAGAAGCGCATATTGCCTTCCGAGGAGGCCACAATAAGCCGCCCACCCGCAAGGATCGGCCCGTAATGCGCGGCAATCGGCTTTTGGCGGCGGCTGCCGCTTTGGTCTTGTGTCGGCAGTGAGACACGCCAAACAGGGGCGCCAGTCGCGGCATCAAGTCGGACCAGTTCATTAAGATCGTTCACAAGGAAAACGGCATTACCCGCAGGCCATACCGGACCCAGCGTGCCTTCGGCGGCAGACCAAATCCGCTCGCCACTAAAGAGATCGAGGGCCGCGAGCTGCCCGCCGAAATTACCCACATAGACGCGGTCGCCAGAAATCACGGGATCGCCCGCAATATCGTTGATTGCCGATGAGGCACGGCCCAGCCTGTCGCCAGAGATCACTGTGGACCAGCGGCGGATACCCCCTTGCGGAAAGCCCCCGACGACCTCGCCCGATGGGAACGGCACAATTGCGATCTCCGCGTTTGCGGCCACACCCGCACCACCGCCAAAGTTGGCCACGGTGGGCGTGCCACTCATTTGCCACACGATGCGCCCTGTCGAGACATCTAGCGCCCAAGCCGCGCTATTGCGTGCCACGACATAGACGAGGTCTCCGAAAATGGTTGGCGCGGCGGTGCCGGGCGCATTCAGGTCTTGCGTCCAAATCTCGCCGCCCGTTGCCACGTCAAAGGCTGTCAACTCGCCAAAGCCAGTGGTCACATAGACCCGCCCGTTTGCAACCGAAACACCGCCACCAGACGCGTCGCTGGCATTGTCACGGCTTGGCGTCAGGTCCTTGGACCACAGCGTCGCCCCCGAAGCGGAGACGGCTGTCACACGCGAGCCCGCGTCCATGGCATAGATCACGCCGCCAGCCACAACCGGCTCTGCGGCGATGCGCGCGCGGTTGCTGTCACCTGCCCCGATATTGACCGCAAAAATTTGGGTCAGGGTCGCGCCAAGCGCAGGATGCGTAATTTGGTGATCCGGCCCGCCATTGCGATGGGTCCAATCGGCATTGACCCGCGCGGACGCGAAATTCACTGGTCCAGCCTGATTCACAAAGGCTTCTGTTTCGCGAATGCCCGAGCGTTCTCCGGGAAGGATCAGATCGGTTTCGCCACAGCTTG
This sequence comes from Yoonia sp., assembly GCA_029252195.1. Lineage (GTDB taxonomy): Bacteria > Pseudomonadota > Alphaproteobacteria > Rhodobacterales > Rhodobacteraceae > Yoonia. The sequence continues at coordinate 19,081 of JAQXBV010000052.1, read as the reverse complement.
CGGTCAAAGCGACCAAAAGGCCTACAACGAGGGCTGTCTTTGTTGTCACGGTCGGATTCCCTTGCGGATTATTCTGTCGTCACCGCGGCATCAAGCGTGCCGCCAAGTGCAACAATCAGTGTTTGCGCCCGCTCGCGCAAGCCCCGTGTCGCCCCTGCGTCGTCCGAGATCGCTTTCATCGTCGCGATTGCACCCTCTTTGTCGCCCGCCTCTGCCTGCATCAAGCCAAGTTGCTCTTGCGCCAAAAGAGCAAAGGGCGCGCCTGGTTGGGCCAAAGCCTCAAGCGCGGATTTGCGCACGGCAGCGTCATCTGATGGCAAAAGTGCCGCCTTAAACGCCGCCAAATCGCGATAAATCGCAGGTACATCTGCGTTCGCAGCCAAATCAGCGAGCGTCGCGCGCGCCTCTGAAATTTGCCCTGCTTCTTGTTGGGTCGCAGCTGTCAGCAAAGCGGTCACCGCCGCAGCGGGACCTTGGGTCTCGATGGCAGAAAGGGCCGCAGAACGGGCCTCGGTCTCGTTTTCTGCCAAAGCGGCCAGCATCGCATCGCCTGCGGCCTCTGCCGCCGCTTGGGTCTGTGCCTTGCTATATTCATTATAGGCCGCTCCGCCGACAATCAGCGCAACGACCGCCACCGCAATCCACCCGTATTTGCGGATATAGCCGAAAAGCTGGTCGCGACGCACTTCTTCGCTGACTTCATTGATAAAGCTGTCTGAATCGCTCACGTCTCGCCCCCTTGATCGCGGTCAATCCCGCAGGTCTATGGCCGTTCATATCGTGAAGCGCCCCCGATTGCCAAGACCCGCCAAGACATATGCGCGGATAGCCACTGAATGACCGCTCTTTTCTTGGGGATGATGCGCGCCAAGCGCCCGTTCGCGCAATCACGCCGCAGGCTCTTCCTCGACCTGCCGGTTCCAAAGTTGCGCGTAACGGCCCTCGGCGGCCAGCAAAGCATCATGTGTGCCCTGCTCGACGACCTTGCCGTCCTCCAGCACAACAATCAGATCCGCATCGGCAATTGTGGACAGGCGGTGCGCGATGGTGATCACCGTGCGCCCCTGTGACATTGCCTTCAACTCGGCCTGAATCTCCATCTCTGTTTCGGTGTCGAGTGCAGAGGTCGCCTCGTCCAACAGCAGGATCGGCGGATTTTTCAGCAAAGTGCGCGCAATGCCGACCCGTTGCTTTTCACCGCCCGACAGTTTCAGGCCACGCTCGCCCACCGTGGTTGCATAGCCATCCGGCAAGCTCACGATAAAGTCATGGATTTTCGCAGCTTTCGCGGCGGCGATAATTTCATTCTCAGAGGCCGAAGGGCGCCCGTAAGCAATATTGTAGTGGACGGTGTCATTGAACAGCACCGTATCCTGCGGCACGACACCGACCTGCGCATGCAGGCTTTCTTGGGTCACATCGCGCAAGTCTTGCCCATCGATCCGCATCGCGCCCTCGACCACATCGTAAAAGCGGAACAAGAGCCTGCCGATGGTGGATTTACCAGAGCCGGAGGAGCCGACGATTGCAACCGTCTGACCCGGTTTGACGGTCAGGCTAACGCCTTTCAGGATCCCGCGCTCTTTGTCATAGCCAAAGTACACGTCGTCGAGGACAACTTCGCCGCCTTGCACCTTCAGAACCTGCGCGCCCTCTTTATCAAGAACTTCGGCAGGCTGATGCAACAAATCGAACATGCCGCCCATATCAATCAGGGCCTGCCGGATCTCGCGGTAGACGGTGCCAAGGAAGTTAAGCGGCATCGTGATCTGGATCATATAGGCGTTCACAAGCACAAAATCACCGACTGTCAGCGTGCCATTCTGCACCCCGATCGCGGCCATCACCATCACACCCGCAAGGCCTGCCGTGATGATCAATGCTTGGCCAAAATTGAGGAAAGCAAGGCTATAGTTGGTCTTGATCGCCGCCTTCATATAGTTTTGCATCGCGCGGTCATAGCGGTCTGCTTCCCACTTTTCGGCGCCAAAATACTTGACCGTCTCAAAATTGAGCAGACTATCAATCGCCTTTTGGTTGGCGTCGGTGTCTTGGTCGTTCATCTCTTTGCGGATCTTCACCCGCCACTCGGTCACAGTGAACGTGAACCAGACATAAAGCCCGATCGTGACCACAACCACGATCAGATACCAGACATCAAAGGTAAAAAACAAAACGCCCGCAATCAAAAGCAATTGCACGATCAAAGGGCCGACCGAGAACAGCAAGAAGCGGAGCAAAAACTCGACGCCCTTCACACCGCGCTCGATGATGCGGCTCAGACCGCCGGTTTTGCGGGTGATGTGATAGCGCATCGACAGGCGGTGAATGTGGGTGAAGGTCTCAAGCGCCAGCGAGCGCAACGCGCCCTGCCCGACAGTCGTGAAAATCACATCGCGCAATTGCTGCAAGCCCACCGAAATGACCCGCGCAAGCCCGTAAGCCAGCACCAAGCCCACTGCGCCAAGCCCGAGATAGGTCGCGGCGGTCGGCTCTTCGGGGGCCAGTGCGTCAACCGCTTGGCTGAAAAACTGCGGTGTGATGACAGCGATGATCTGCGACAGGAACAAAGCCAAAAGCGAGGTCACGACGCGGACTTTGACGCCCGTATCCCCTTCTGGCCAAAGGTAAGGCAGAACGGCACGGATGACGCTCCAGCCCTGCACACGCGCATCATTCAAGTTTTCGTCGGTCGTGGCTAATCTGCGCATATATCGGATTCCGTTCTTAAGACCCGCAACTTAGGCAGGCCTCTGCGGGATTACCAGAGTGGACGTGCTATTGATCCGCCTGAGGAATACGAAACACCTGACCAGGATAGATCAGGTCGGGATCGCGAATACTGTCGCGATTTGCTTCGAAAACCTTCACATAAAGGATCCCCTCGCCAAAGGCCTGCTCGGCAATCGCCCAAAGCGTGGCCCCCGGTTGCACAGTGGTCACGGCCACTTTGAAATCGGGTTTTGCGGTTTGGGTGGCCATTTGAGCCGCAACCGCAGCCGGTTCTTCGCGCAAAAATGGTGTCTCGACCCGCGAAAGCACATCGCCCGCAACGTTCACTTCGTCAACACGCAGCGTGTAAACCCCTGTATCGACTTGCGGCAAATCCGTCCGCCAATCACCCTCTTGGCTGATCCGAGACGTCGTAATAGGTTGATTATCAAGGTAAACATTGACAAATCCGTCGCCCGTGCCGCGCCCTGCGATCAAGACCTCACCGCTAGGATCATAGCTGATGCTATCAAGGGCGACATTGGAAAGCACATCGGGCGCCTCGTCCTCGCCGCCGGTTTGCACCACACGCACGCCCTCCGAGGAGGCGACGATCACCGCAGGCGCAGGTTGCGGCACGGGGATATCAAGTGGCGCTCGTGCGGTGTTTTCTGCCGTCTCTGATGGTGCGGCAACAATCACCGGTGCCACGATTGGCCCGACCAGATAGGTCTCTGCCGAGGCGACCGCGGCCCCCTTTGGGTCTGCGATCAACGAGATCGCGCGCGACACCTGCGAAAAGCCGAGAGCGGGCAATGCCGCAAAGCTGCCCGATGCATCCGCCGTCACCGTTTCGACCTCTGTGCCATCGACCAAAATCACCACCTCTTGAAACGGGGCGGCCATACCCGCCAGCACGCTGCTGCCATCAGGGTCGACGCGCAGAGTGTCGAGCACAGGCGCGATCACCACAGCGTCAGGCGTAGCGACAGCGATGACCTCCTCCACGGCAGCGGTCTGCACGGAATCGTCGATTAACAAGACCGGTTCTTGCGGACGCGGAATCACCAGCACCAAAGTGACAGCAACCGCTATCGCTGCAAGCGCCCCGAGCCCGAGTCGCGCGTTATTTGACATCGCCATTTGCTGACCGCCCCCCTGATCCCCGCAGTAAGCTTGGGTTGAGCCAGAATAGCAAGAGGGTTATGAGCGGTCAAAAGGATCAATGGGCGCGAGGCAAGACTATGGCAAATTTACTAAAATCAGTTTGTATCTACTGCGGTTCCCGCGACGGGGCACGCCCTGCCTATGCTTGGGCCGCCGCCGATGTAGGAGAGATGCTGGCGCGCAAGGGCTGGCGCTTGGTTTATGGCGCAGGTGACGTTGGCCTGATGGGCCGTGTCGCCAAAGCTGCGCAAACGGCGGGCGGCAATACCTTTGGCGTGATCCCGGTGCACCTCTTGGATATGGAGGTCGGCAAGCGTGATCTGGACACGTTTATCATCACCGAAACCATGAACGAGCGCAAAAAGGTGATGATCATGAACGCCGATGCGGTCGTAATGCTGCCCGGCGGTGCGGGGTCGCTTGATGAATTATTCGAGGCGCTCACATGGCGGCAGCTTGGCCTGCATGAAAAGCCGATCTTTATCCTCAATACCGAAGGGTTCTGGGATCCGCTATTGGCGCTGATTGACCACTTCATTAAGGAAGGTTTCGCCGCGCCCTCCCTGCGCGATTACGTTCAGGCGGTGCCCGACATCACGACCTTGGAAGAGGCCCTCGCCGCCGCCCTGTCCTGACGCCACAGCGATACGGAATAGACCACAAGCCCTGCCCAAATGATCGGGAATGCCATGGCGTGCCATTTGGTCACAACCTCGCCCAAGACCAAGGCGGCAGATGCAAATTGCAGTGAGGGGTTGAGGAACTGCACCAACCCAACGGTCGACATCCGCACGCGCCTTGCGGCAAAGCTGAACAAGACCAGCGGCCCTGCCGTTAGCGGACCCGAGAGTGCCAACAAAACATGGGTGCCGATCTCGTTGCCGCCACCAGCCCCCGTTCCCTTGATCATGATCCAAGCAATCGCCAAGGGCGCCAACAAAAGCACCTCAGACGTGACCGAGACCACGGGGCCCAGCGGCAATTGCTTTTTGATCATCCCGTAGGTGCCAAAAGTGCCCGCCAGCCAAAGTGCAATCCAAGGGGCCACGCCCAGCCCGAAGGTCAGCACAGAGACACCAAACGCAGCAAGGCCAACCGCGAACCATTGTGCGGGCTTCAACCGCTCGGCAAAGACCAGCTTGCCAATCACCACCGCGACCAGCGGGAAGATGTAATAGCCCAGCGAGGCCTCTAGGCCCTGCCCGCTCGAAATCGCAAAAATAAAGCCAAACCAATTCCCAGAAATCATCAGAGCGGCGATCAGGATCGTGCCCACCTGCCGGCGGTTGGACAGCGCCGCACGCACCTCGCCCAATCGCCCTTGCACCCCAAGGATCAGGGCGAAAAACGCGAGAGACCACAGGCTGCGATAACACAGCACTTCAAGTGGCGGCACATGGCGGAGCTGCGCATAGTATAGCCCCGAGACGCCCCAAATCGAGCAGGCCAAGATCAGGGCGAGGACGCCTTTTGTGCTGTCAGTCATGCGCGGTATTCCTTTGTCTGCATTCGCCGCGATTTGCGCAAACTTGGCAAGTGCCAAAGCAAAAGGCCCGCAGATTTCTCTACGGGCCTTCGCTTATTCTACTTTGATCACAATCACATGCGGGATGCAACGTTTTCCCAATTGACGAGGTTGTCAAGGAAGTTGGTCAGGTAAACCGGACGCTTGTTGCGGAAGTCGATGTAGTAGGAATGCTCCCACACGTCACAGCCCAAGAGCGCCGTTTGACCAAAGCAAAGCGGGTTCACGCCGTTTTCAGTTTTCGTGACTTTCAGGCCGCCGTCGGTGTCTTTCACCAACCAGCACCAGCCGGACCCGAACTGACCTGCGCCAGCTGCGGAAAACTGCTTTTTGAATTCGTCAACCGAGCCAAAGCTGTCGTTGAGGGCCGCAACCAACTCGGACGGCATTGCGCTGTCCGCAGGTGTCATCATTTCCCAAAACTGGTTGTGATTCCAAAGTTGGGAGATGTTGTTAAAGATGCCGTTCTGGGCCACTGCCGACTTGTCGTAAGTGCCGACAATGATCTCTTCGAGCGACTTGCCGTCCCACTCAGTGCCCGCAATTGCGGCATTACCATTGGTCACATAGGCATTGTGGTGCAGGTCGTGGTGGAATTCGAGCGTCTCGGCAGACATGCCTTTGCCAGCAAGCGCGTCGTGGGCATATGGAAGATCTGGAAGTTGAAAAGCCATGATATTTCTCTCTTATATTTGAGGACAGGTTACCCTGATACATGTCATATGACGCCGCGAGGTCAAGTCTTAGAAGTGTCCGACTGGGCCAGCTTTGGCCGACGCGGCTAGCAAATCAAAGGCATAGCCCCCAACGGACCGGAAGCAAATAACCTCGAAAGTCTGGTCATCGGTCATCCAAAATGCCGCTGCGATCTGCCCCAACCGTGTGCGACGGAAGTCGCCCACATGGAAGCTATCTGGATGCAAATCGGCAGGGGCGAGCTTTGCTACCACTTCGCGGGCATAGCGGCCTTCCACCTTCAAATGGGTGCGCGCATCCGAGACATTTTCGGCCAGATAATGCTGCCCGTTCATCGCCTTTGCAATGGCCTCGATTGCGGCTTTGGTCTCGGCATGTGGCACCAAAATCAGCAATTCGTCGGGCGACATCCAAGCCACACCCTTGTCGCCGTTTGACGACGCCTTGCCGCGCTCTGGCACGGCAAACCCCGTGAGGGATTTGCAGACCGACTTCAGCTTGGCGTTAGCCAAATCACCCCGAAAGGTGATCATCCCGCGCAAGCCGCCCTCAGAGACGGTCACTTCACCATTGGCAACTTTGCCTTGTAACGTGCTGACAGCATTAGACATCCTGCTTCTCCCCGGCTTTATCATAGAACACCTGATCGACGATTTTCGCTTTCACGGCTGTCCCGTCTACCTTGAAAAATTCGATAACTTCGCCCATCCGGTCCGGCCCGTGCAGGACCAATCCCATCGCGATCCCCTTCTTGAGGGTCGGCGAATAATAGGTCGAGGTCACTCGCCCTTGGGTGTTGCGCTGGCCGTTGGCATTGGTGCCCTCGGCAATCGCATAAGCACCATCAGGAATGACCGAGCCGTCAAGCGTCTCAAGCCCCACGAGCTTCCAGCGGTTCGGATCCGCCATATGCGAGCGTTCTTGCGCGCGCTTGCCAAGGAAATCCTCTTTCTTCTTAGAGATCGCCCAGCCGAGGTTCAAATCCTGCGGAATGACCGTACCGTCGGTCTCGTCCCCGATCATGATAAAGCCCTTCTCGGCCCGCATGATGTGCAGCGCCTCGGTGCCATAAGGCATCGCACCGAACTCGGCGCCTACTTCCATCAGCTTGTCCCAGAACGCGCGCCCTTGGCTCGCAGGCACAGCAATCTCGTAGGAAAGCTCGCCCGAGAACGAGATCCGGTAAACCCGCGCATCAAAGCCGCCCAGTGTGCCGTCCGCCCATTGCATGAACGGTAATGTCTCTTTCGACACATCCATGCCACCGAGTTTTTCCAATAGTTTCCGCGCGTTAGGGCCAACAACGGCAACCTGTGCCAGCTGCTCGGTCACATTGGCGACATAGACTTTCCAGTCCCACCACTCGCATTGCAACCAGTCTTCCATCCACGCATGGATACGCTCTGCGCCGCCTGTCGTGGTGTGGCAGAGCCATGTGTCCTCGTCGATCCGCGCGACAACACCGTCGTCCGACAGGAAGCCGTTTTCAGAGCACATCAGCCCGTAGCGGCATTTGCCCACAGCCAGATTCGACATCATGTTGGTGTAAAGCATGTCGAGGAATTTGCCTGCGTCTGGCCCCTTCACGATCAGCTTGCCAAGGGTCGAGGCATCCAGCAGACCTAGCTTTTCGCGGGTGTTGGTCACCTCACGATTGACCGCATCATGGACCGTCTCACCGCTCCGGACATAGGCGTAAGGACGGCGCCATTGGCCGACGGGCTCGTAATCTGCGCCGTTGGCGCTGTGCCAGTCGGACATCGGCGTTTTACGGATCGGCTGGAACAACTCGTTCTTGGCCACACCCGCGATCACCGACATGGAAATCGGCGTGTAAGGCGGGCGGAAGGTAGTGGTGCCGACGTTTGGAATGTCTGCGTTCAAAGACTTAGAAAGGATCGCCAAGCCGTTGATGTTGCTTAATTTACCTTGATCTGTTGCCATGCCCAACGTGGTGTAACGCTTTGCATGCTCAACACTTTCAAAGCCCTCTTGCGCGGCCAATTGCACGTCGCTGACCTTCACATCATTCTGGAAATCAAGCCACGCTTTGGAGCGCAGCGCATGGCTTGCCCCCTGCGGCATGAGCCAAACCGGCGAGATCGGTCCTTCGTGGGCATCATGGCCCATTGGGGCTTTGCCTGCCTTGCTTGTCGCCCCTGCGGCTTTTGCCGCAGCGCGCCCTGCGGCGCAGCCATCCGCGATACCTTCTGCCGTGAACAGGTGACCATTTGCGACCCCTGCTGTGACGACAAAGCCTTCACCGTTTGCGCCCAACGGCGGGCGCTCTGGATCTGGGCGGAACATGACTTGCGCCGCGTCCCAGATCAGCTTGCCGCCGCAATGTGACCAGAGGTGGACAACAGGTGACCAGCCGCCGGACATCGCGACGCAATCGCAAGAAATCTCTTCGATAACAGCGCCTTCGCCCGCTTGGTTGCAAATCGCAACACCCGTGACACGCTTGCCGCCCTTCACTTTGGCGATGCCTTTGCCGTGTTCAACGCGGATGCCCAAGGCCTTAGCCTCGTCAATCAGATCGCCTTCGGGAGCAGTGCGTGCGTCGATAATCGCAGGAATATCAAGGCCCGCTTTTTTGAGCACGATCGCAGTCCGATAGGCATCGTCGTTGTTGGTCACAACCACGGTGCGGTCGCCGACAGAAACCCCGAAATTCACCGCATAATCGCGCACAGCGGCGGCCAAAACCACGCCCGGAATGTCGTTGCCCGCAAAGGACAGCGGGCGCTCGATGGCCCCCGTTGCGGTCACAATTTGCTTGGCCCGAACGCGCCACAAGCGGTGGCGCGGGCCGTCATTTTCAGGGGCGTGATCAGTGATCCGCTCATATGCCAGCACATAGCCGTGATCGTAGACGCCAGAGCCTTGGGTGCGCAGTCGAATCGTGACATTCGCCATTTTTTCAAGGGCTTGCACGGTGGCATTCACCCAGTCTTGCGTAGGTTTGCCATCGATCTCGGGCATGTCCACAACGGCGCGGCCACCCCAATCGGCGGTCTGTTCAACGAGCAGAACGCGAACACCCGATTGGGCAGCGGCGAGTGCCGCCGCCAGACCTGCTATGCCGCCGCCCACGACCATAACATCGACTGATGCATTGAAATGCTCATAGGTGTCGGTGTCGCGGTCCTTGGGCGCTTTGCCCAAGCCCGCCGCTTGGCGGATAAAGGGCTCATAGACGTGCTTCCAGAAAGGACGCGGGTGGATGAACATTTTGTAGTAGAAACCAGCGGGCATGAAGCGCGAAAGTTGGGTGTTAATCGCACCCACGTCGAACTCCAGCGAAGGCCAGTGGTTCTGGCTCGCGGCTTGCAGACCCTCGAAGAGTTCGGTCGTTGTGATCCGCTGGTTCGGCTCGAAAGTGTGACCTTTACCGAGGTTCACAAGGCCGTTTGGCTCTTCTGCGCCAGAGGCCACAACGCCGCGCGGGCGGTGGTATTTGAACGAACGGCCAACCAGCATTTGATCGTTGGCAAGTAGGGCAGACGCGAGCGTATCGCCCTGAAAACCGCGCAGGTTCTTACCGTTGAAAGTGAAGCTTATCGCTTTGTTTTTGTTGACCAATCGGCCACCAGTTGCGAGGCGCGTGCTCATGAGAAATCTCCCCACGACCAACCGGGTCGTTTTGCGGTGATGGCGTCTTTGATCGCCTGTGGCGGCTCATGTGTTTGGGCCGCATAGGTGCCGAAAACTTCAAGTGTTGCGGTGCAACGGGCGGCGAGGAAATACTTGCCGCAGCCATAGACGTGCTTCCAGCGCTCGAAATGCACACCCTTGGGGTTTTGACGCTGGAACATGTAGTCGTGAAAATCGTCATCCGTTGAGTTCGGACCAAATCGCTTCAGATGCGCCTCGCCCTCTGCATGAAGGTCGGTTTCATCGGCGTGAACGCCACAATTTGGGCAGTGGAGAGTTAGCATGTTGCGCCTCCAAAATGGGGGTGTGATTTGCGTGCACAAGGCATGCACGGCGCGGCGGTCAAGTGGTCAAACATCAGTGCGCCACCCCTGCTGCCACAGATTCGTCGATGAATTTGCCTTCGCGGAAGCGGAACATCGAAAACTCTTCGGTGAGCGGTGAGTGGCCTTTGGCCATCAGCTCGGCCATGGCCCAACCGGAGCCCGGGATCGCCTTAAAGCCGCCCGTGCCCCAACCGCAGTTGACGAAAATGCCCTCGACGGGTGTTTTCGACAGGATCGGTGAGCGGTCGCCGGTAACGTCCACGATGCCGCCCCATTGACGCAGCATCTTGAGGCGCGCGATCATCGGAAATGTCTCGACCAAGGCGCGCACGGTTTCTTCGATGTGGTGGAAAGAGCCGCGCTGTGTGTAATTGTTGTAGCCATCGGTGCCGCCGCCGATGACCATTTCGCCCTTGTCCGATTGCGACATATAACCGTGCACGGTGTTGGCCATGACGACCACGTCCATGCAAGGCTTGATCGGTTCGGAAACCAGCGCCTGAAGCGCCACTGATTCGATCGGCAGACGGAAGCCCGCCTTTTGCGCCAGAACCGAGGCGTGGCCAGCGACGACCATGCCAAGCTTGTCACAGTCGATGGGGCCTTTGGTGGTGTCGACGCCAACAACCTTGTCGCCGTTCTTGCGCACGCCCGTCACTTCGCATTGCTGGATGATGTCCATGCCCATCGCAGAGCAAGCCCGCGCATAGCCCCAAGCCACCGCATCGTGGCGCGCTGTGCCGCCGCGTGCCTGATAGAGGCCGCCCAAAACAGGGTAGCGTGGCCCGTCGATATTCATGATCGGCACGAGTTCCTTGACCCGCTGCGGCGAAATCCACTCGGTTTTCACGCCTTGCAGGGCGTTGGCATGGGCCGTGCGCTGATAGCCGCGAATCTCGTGCTGGGTTTGGGCCAGCATGATGACGCCGCGCGGGCTGAACATAACGTTGTAGTTGAGATCCTGAGACATCGTCTCGTAAAGGCTACGTGCCTTTTCATAGATCGCCGCTGACGGGTCTTGCAGATAGTTGGAGCGAATGATCGTTGTGTTCCGCCCCGTGTTCCCGCCGCCAAGCCAGCCTTTTTCGATGATGGCGACATTGGTGATGCCGAAGTTTTTGCCAAGGTAATAGGCGGTGGCAAGGCCGTGGCCGCCTGCGCCCACGATGATCACATCGTATTTCTTTTTCGGCTCGGGCTTGGCCCAAGCGCGCTCCCAGCCCGTATGTTGGCGGAATGCCTCGCGGGCGATGGCGAATGCTGAATACTTTTTCATATCGGTCCGAATCCCTTCAAGGTGCCAGCGGGCGTCATTGTGTTGTTTCTGAACGAATGGCCGATATCGAAGGATACTGCCAGCGCCCTGTCAGCGATGTTTTACGACATAGCATTACAGATGGGAATGTCCCGTTGTCGCAGGGTCTTTTCTTGTGACCTCTGGCGGCATAGGTAGAGACAACAACGAAATGGGGTCACATGGTTTTCTGGATTATTTGCGTCGTGCTCAGCTTGGTAGTGGGCGTCTTGGTTGTAAAGCCGCTTTGGGATGGACAAAAGCCGCCCGCAGCCGACCCGGACGTCGCCTTTTACCGCGCCCAATTGGCCGAACTGGAGAATGACGTCGCACGTGGCACGATCGATCAGCTCGAAGCCGACCGCGCCCGTGTCGAAGTACAGCGTCGCCTTTTGGCAGCTGACGGGCGGCATATGACGCGGGGCGGCTCTGCGCCGTCGCGTGGCGTGGCGATTGCCGTTATTGGCGTGATCACGGCTGCGGGCCTTGGCGCCTATTGGCAACTTGGCGCGATTGGTTATCCCGATTTGCCGCTCAAAGCGCGGATTGCGGCCAGCGATGAGATGCGCCTCAATCGCCCCGATCAGGCCGCCTTGCAAGCCGCAGCCCTGCCACCGCTTGCCCCCGACGTGCCTGCCGATTACCTCGCCTCTGTCGAGCAACTGCGCAAACTTGTCCCCACTCGCCCCGATGATCTGCGCGGCTGGGAGCTGCTGGCCTACCACGAAGCGCAGATGCGTGAATATCCAGCCGCCGTAGAGGCGCAGGCCCGTGTCATGACCCTCAGGGGCGACGCGGCGAGCGTGGATGACAAGCGCCTGATGGTCGATCTGATGGTCACGGCAGCGGATGGGCTGGTCTCGCCCGAAGCAGAAGTCTTGGTTCGCCAGATTCTTGAGGCCGATCCGGAAAACGCGGGCGCGCTGTATTACATGGGCGCTCTTTACTATCAGACTGACCGCTCTGATGTGGCGTTCCGCTTGTGGCGTCCGATTGTCGAGGGGGGGGACCCAACCGAGTTTCATGTCGCCGCCGCCCGCTCCCAGATTGAAGATGCGGCCTTTCGCGCTGGTGTGAAATATTCACTGCCAGCGCTCAGAGGCCCGAACGCCGACGATATCGCCAATGCCCAAACGATGACCGAAGGCGACCGTCAGGACATGATCCGCGGGATGGTGTCTCAGCTTGCTGGCCGTCTTGCCGATGAGGGTGGCCCTGCCTCTGAATGGGCGCGGCTCATCACCGCTTACGGCGTCTTGGGTGAGGCCGAGAATGCGGCAGCGATCTGGGCCGAAGCGCAGACCGTCTTTGCCGGCGCGGACGCAGAATTGGCCACATTGCGGGCCGCAGCCGAAGCGGCAGGGGTTGCGCAGTGATCTGCGAAACTGTCGAAGAGTTTGCGGCGACCCTGCCCGCTTTTGGCGGGATTGCGGGGCTTGATCTGGGGACGGTCACGATTGGCGTTGCCATGTCGGATCTGATGCGCGGCGTGGCGACCCCTGTCCTGACGATCAAGCGTAAGAAATTCGGCGTCGATGCAGCCGCCCTGCTCAAGCTTCTGGACGAGCGCAAGGCCCAAGCGATTGTGCTGGGCCTGCCGCGCAATATGGACGGATCCGAGGGCCCGCGCGCCCAAGCTACCCGCGCCTTTGCCCGCAATCTGGCGCGCCTGACAGATCTGCCGATCACCTACTGGGACGAGCGTTTGTCGACCGTGGCCGCCGAGCGGGCGATGATAGAGGCGGATATGTCGCGTAAACGTCGCGCAGAGCTGGTTGACCATGTGGCAGCCGGGTTTATTTTGCAGGGAATGCTGGACCGTTTGGGCCATTTGAAGGGCTGATCACATGACCAAAGACACCGATGATATCTGGGTCCGCGCAGAGGTCGAAAGCCCCTGCATCAAGATTTGCGTGATCCATCCCGAAAGCCGTCTGTGTACAGGCTGCCTGCGCTCAATTGACGAGATTGGCGCGTGGTCACGCATGACCCCTGAGGCACGGCGCGAGATCATGGCCGCACTGCCGGACCGCGCGGGCCAGATCACCAAGCGGCGCGGTGGACGTGCCGCGCGGTTGAACCGTTAACGCGGAAAGACAAAACAACGGTCGCGGCGGATCATGATCCACAGCGGCGTGCCCGGCTTTGGCAAAAACACCGACGGGATCAGCGCCCGCAAGATCGAGCCATCGAAATCCATTTTGAACTCGACAAGGCTATCAGACCCCATGAAGCGGGCACGCTGCACCAGCCCGCGCGCAGGCGTGCCATCGGCGGGCGTCGGATTGGGGCCACGCCCGGCACGATCAAAGTCGATTTTCAAGTGCTGGGGCCGGATCACAATATCGACCTCCGTGCCATCGGGCACACCGGGTGCCAGAAATTGGCCAAAAGGTGTATCGGTCAGCGCGCCCTGCACCTTGCCACGGATCACGTTTATATCACTAAAGAAACTCGCGGCCTCTTTGTCGACTGGTGCGTTATAAATATGATAGGGTGCGCCGCGCTGCACAATCCGGCCACCGCGCATCAGGGCGATTTCATCCGCCATCCGCATGGCCTCTTCAGGTTCATGGGTGACAAGGAGAACCGCTGCGCCTTCATCCTTCAACACCGCCAATGTCTCGTCACGGATATCATCGCGCAGGCGGTCATCAAGCCCCGAAAAAGGCTCGTCCATCAACATGATCTTGGGCTTGGGCGCCAAAGCGCGGGCAAGTGCAACCCGCTGCTGCTCTCCCCCCGAAAGTTCGTGCGGGTAGGCATCCACGAACCGCGACATGCCCACCTTCTCAAGCAGCTCACCGATGCGCGCGCCGTTCTTACGGGTGCCCCCGGCAAGGCCAAACCCCACATTTTCTGCCACAGACAGATGCGGGAACAGAGCGAAATCTTGAAACATCAACCCGATCGAGCGGCCCTCGGGCGGCACCCGTGTGATCGTATCGCAGACCAATTGCCCGTCCACATGGATTGTGCCGCTGTCTTGCATCTCAACGCCCGCAATGATCCGCAGCGTCGTAGATTTGCCGCACCCGGAGGGGCCCAAAAGACAGGTCACCTGTCCGGGCATCACGTTCAGGCTCACGTCGTCAACGACGTGCCGCCCGCCAAAAGATTTGACGATGTTGCGGATCTCGAGGCGCGGGGCAGTCATTGTGGCGGGCTATCCCTGAGTGAAACGATTGGGTTTAAATGACCTCTAGCAAGGCCGCGCGACAGGGGCAAGGTTACGACACAGTAAAGGCCTGCGTTGCGACCTTTCGCCCGTTCAGTTGCAGATGGATATGATGCACGCCAGCATAAAGCTTAAACGTGGTCGCCGTGCCATCAAAATGATGCATCTTCGCAAGCGATATCGGCACTTGAGACACGCCATTCAACACCTTCAATTTGAATGTTTTTTCTGAAATTTTACCATTCGCTTTTCGGAAGCCGATCACATAATCGACGATGATTGGTCCGCCGGCTTGCGGTACAAACCCGACCTCGATTTTTAGCTTGTCGTTGAGGTACACCTTCGCTGGAATCGAAATTTTTGCGTTTTTCACAACAATATCAGTGGCATAACCGAGATGCACCATCGCCCCTTCATGCCCCGACTTCACCAACGTCCGCAATGCATGTTTACGCATCCAGTCCGCTTCTGATGGGCTTTGCATCCCCGATTTGCGCCACATATCGAGCCTGCCCCGCACCGCGTCTGGATCTGTTTTTGTGATATCATTCACATAATTAGCGACCGATCTTGTCACAAACCGTGTCCGGTCCGCGTGCAGCGCGTCTAGGATCGGCAGCGTCTCTTCCGGTGTCAGATGCACGTTTTGCCCCCAAGGCAGCCTGGGCCGCGTGCCCTCGGACGCCAATCGGCGCACGTGATAGCTTGGATGCTGGGTCCAGCCCTGGACCTTCGCCAAAGTCGCCGCCTTATTATGATTCCAAAATGCCCTGAGCGAGAACTCCATCGAGAACCGCTGCGTGATCTGCTCAAGCAGGTCAAGGCTACTTTCAATATGCCCTGCAAGGCCATGTTTTTCAATGCAAACCCCAAGTGACGCATAAACAAAGTGGCCGAAGTCATTATCGTTTTTTGAAGGATCCAACGGCGGCGGCAACCCTGCGAGGATCGCATCTTTTGCCGATAAAAAGTCAGAAGGTAACACTTTTGAAAGGTGATCCGCGATATGGGTAATCCGCTGCTTCAGGGCAAGCGCCGGAAACCCGCGGACCACATCTGCAACAAATGGCTTGGCCTGAAACACGCCAGCCTTTTCAAACCCGCCGGCAAGAAGATGCAGGCTGGTCTCGTTGAAAAGCTGGTCGGCAAGGCTATCGCCCTTACCCATCAGATGGTCGCGTTGATGGCACCACCGTCGATGACAATATTTTGCCCGACGATAAAGCCTGCGTGCGCGGAACACAGGAATGCACAGGTGGCCCCAAAGTCCGCAGCCGTGCCGTAGCGGCCAGCGGGGATGGTTGCGGCGCGCTGTGCCTTGGCAGCCTCCATATCAATGCCCTGTGCCGCCATAACGCCTTGATCAAGAGAGATGGCGCGATCTGTCGCGTGGATGCCGGGGAGCATATTGTTGATCGTCACGCCGTGCTTCGCCACTTGGCGCGATGTGCCCGCGACGTACCCTGTAAGCCCCGCTCGTGCCGCGTTTGAGAGCCCCAATTGCGGGATAGGCGCCTTGACCGACCCGGAGGTGATATTGACAACACGGCCCCAGCCTTTGCTGATCATCCTTGGCAGCAAAGCTTTCATCAATGCGATGGGCGCCAGCATATTCGCGTCAAGCGCCTTGATAAAATCGTCGCGGTCCCAGTCGGACCAAAGCCCTGGCGGTGGGCCGCCCGCGTTCGTGACAAGAATATCGACGTCATTGGCAGCCGAAAGGAGCGCATCTTGCCCTTGTTGGGTGCTGACATCAGCGCAGACAGTCTCGACAGTCACGCCATACTCTGCACGGATCTCAGCAGCGGTTGCTGCAAGCGTCTCGATCGTTCGCCCGTTTAGGATGAGATCGACGCCAGCGGCCGCCAGCGCCTCGGCGCATCCACGCCCAAGGCCCTTTGACGACGCACAGACAAGCGCCTTCTTCCCTTTGATCCCAAGTTCCATGTCCTATTTCCTAACCAGATATTAGTGATTTCCACAAATACTGATGCCAACTGTCCATAAAGACAACTCAAAAGGCATGTCGTTAAGTTGACGGGATGCATAGGCCCACTTACGTCAGTAAGGATTTAGGTAAGAATTGGTCCCGAATGTCTGAAAGCCCTATCCGCCCATTGATGCAAACAGTTGCTGTTTTGCGATCGGACGATTTTGTCGTCGTGGAAGGCGTGGCAGAAGGCGAAGGTATTTCGTTTGCCGACGAATTGGTTATGGATGATGTTTATCAGCTTTTCGGGCGTGCAACCCGCCATCCGCTGAGCCTTAGCCTGCGTGAAGAAGCAGAAGGTTTCGAGATAGACTCCTCAACAGGCATCGGAAAGCCGGGCAATTTGGTCTATCTTGACAGGTGCGTAACCTTAATGGGCACGGATAGCACGACGTATGAGGTCCTCGTCCTTGTCGAGATCGAAGACGGCGGGCTAGAGGCCACCTATCTGTTACCGCTGGCCAATCTCTTCTCGGATATGAATTATCGCCTTGTCGGCGTTGATAAGGATGCCGCAACGACCCGCTTCGCTGAGGTCGCCAGCGTGTCGTTTACCCGCGGCACCCATATCACCATGGCCTCTGGCGAGCAGCGCCAGATCGAGGACTTGCAGGTCGGCGATAAGGTTTTGACCCGCGATGACGGCCCGCAAGTCGTGCGCTGGGTTGGGCAAACGACCTTGCGGGCCGTTGGAGAATTCGCACCCATTGTTATCGCCAAGGGCGCGCTACACAACGAAAATGACCTGCTGGTCAGCCCCGACCACCGCCTGTTCATTTACCAAAGGCAAGATAAGCTGGGCGCCGGCCGCTCTGAGGTCTTGGTAAAAGTCCGCCATTTGATCAATGGCGACACGGTCTATCGCCGCGACGGCGGGTTTGTCGATTATTTCCAACTTCTGTTCGACGAGCACCAGATCATTTACGCAGAAGGAATCGCCGCGGAATCGCTGTTGATTGACCCGCGCACCCGTGCCGCACTGCCAGAGCATATGCGCTCTGGTTCTGGTGTTAGAACAAGCCATGGCCACCGCGCCCACCTTGATTATGAGGTGCAGGAAAAGCTGCTCAAGAACCCCGACGCGGTCAACCTGCTCCGCAAGGCCTCATCGAATTAATTGTCGCGCGTGGCTGCGATGGACCCGTCAAAAAGGTCCTGACCGTCCAGCCCGTTGATGTCGCCTAAGACGACCCCCGTGAGCCCGTCTTGATTGCGGCCACGAAACTCCCCGACGATACTGCCATCGAAGTTGTAACGATTGCCCGATTGCGCCAGCGTCCCCGTCAACGCCCCGTCAAAAGTGTAGTTGATATTCGGGTCTGTTGTCCGGTCCAGATCGCCACCCGCAAGCGTCAGTGTGCCTGTTAATCCATTGAAATTAGAGGCACTCCCCGACACCTGATTGCGAATGGCGCCGAAGTCGACGCCCATGTCCAGATCGCCCACATAATCCTGCGCCGCCCCGCCAATCGGCAGACCAAGTGTCATGAAGCCGACATAAGTTGCCGTGCCGCGGGTGGGCAATGCGGAAGGGGCTGAGATATTTTCTTCAGCCAGCGCCGCTTCAAGGGCTGCGGCCTGATCCCTGCGCGGCAAACCGTCCCCTGCGGTGCCGCCTGAACAGCCCGTCAGCCCGCAAAGTAGGATCACCAAGACAAAAACACGCATATTCGTTCCCCAAAACTATAGTCCATTAAGGGATCGCAAACTTTGGTTAATTGGCCGTTAATCGCACGGATAAAAAAGGCCGCCCAGCATGTGCTGCGCGGCCAATTTCAAAAACAGCCGCAACTTTAATCGCGCTCGGCAGTCACACCGAAGATGCTTGTTCCACTGAAGCCGCGAATAGTGCTTGTTCCCACGCCGCCAAGGTCCAACGCGCGCACGGAGGGGTTTCCGTAGAAATCGCCTTCCATCTCGCCGCGCACAGAGATCACATCGTTGTTGCCGCGCACTGTGCCTGAGAAATCTGCGTCTATATTATTCGCGCCTCCCGCTCCGATGATCCCGTTGCTAATTGTGATCGTGCCCGAATAGGTGTCGACGTTTTCATTGCCGTCAATGCCGTACATATTGGTCACAATGCCGCTCAGCGTGTCAGTTTTAAAGTTCACTGCCACGTCCGCATCGCCAAGAAGGATCGCTTCTGCAAATGCAATCTGGCCATTGATGATCGTCGGATTCACGATCAAGGCGCCCGCGCCGGAAAAGGTCGCGCGGCCCGTCGCATTCGCCATCGCGGCGTTGCCGGACTGGCTCATTTGAGCAACCCAATCGAATGTCGCTTCATAGGCATTTGTACGGTTAAGAAGAATTTGTGCCTCTGACGGCCCCGTGCCTGGCGCGAACCTGGGCTCGTTCCCTCCGCAAGCTGTCAAAAGTGTTGTACCGACAAACAACGCGCCAATTTTAAAGCAGTTATACTCTGAGTCCTTCGGAAGCCGAATTTGACGTCTTGACGCTTTGGCGTGGAACGATTCAGCTACGGGTATGATTTGTCCTGGTTTTCTTTCCGCAGCAGAACGCCTTGAGCTTG
>JAQXBV010000051.1 GCA_029252195.1 Yoonia sp. | reverse complement strand
CAGCGGCCTGTCAGGCCGAACACACCTATGGCCGCGGTAAAGAGTTTCAGGATTACGCCTATTTCTTTATCGGTGCCTTTATCGGTGGCGGCGTTGTGCTCAATAGCTCGGTTTACACGGGCCGGCAGGGCAATGCGGGTGCGCTGGGATCCCTGCGCAGTATCAGCCCCATCGGCGAAAGTATGCAGCTCATTGACATGGCGTCCATTCATCAGCTTGAAGACCGCCTGCGTGAAGTCGACATCGACACCCGCCAGCTTTGGGATAACCCCGAAAGCTGGACAAAACTCAACCGCTATGTCGAGCCATGGCTTTTGCAGACGGCCCAAGAGCTGGCAAAGGCCAGTTTGTCGGTCTGCTCTGTGATCGACTTTGAGGCGATTCTGATTGACGGCTCGTTCCCCGCCAGTCTGCGCGATGACCTCGTCGCAAGGGTGCGCCGCTATGTAGCGACACAAGACACGCGCGGGCTTATCCCCCCAAGATCGAGGCGGGCAGTATTGGCGGCAATGCCCGTGCCCAAGGGGCGGCATGCGAGCCGATCCGCGCGCAGTTCTTTCTCAATACAAATACGGGTCGCGGCACGCTTTAGGCCCCCCCATCCGACGCCCGAGTGGGCCGATCAGTCGGCCACGGAGGACAGCGAGGTTTGCCCGATCTGCGCCAGCGTGATGCTCGTCTCTGTTTTCAAGACCGACCAAAGCTCAGCAAGCCCCGCTTCCCCGCCAGCGGCGATGGCAAACTGCAAAATCCGCCCCAGAAACGTGAAATTCGCGCCTTGCGCATAGGCCTTTACGACGTCTTCACCGCTGCGCAATCCACTGTCTAAAAACAACGGATAGTCGGGACCAACAGCGGCGCGAATATCGGCCAATGCGGTGATCGGACATGGCGCACTTTCCAGTTGACGCCCGCCGTGGCTCGACACTTGCACCGCGTCAACGCCCTTGTCTCGCAAGGCCACCGCGTCTTGTGCATCAAGCACGCCTTTGACAACCAAAGTGCCGTCCCACATGTCGCGCAGCTTTGAGAGCGTCGCCCAATCGGCGCGCGCGCGGCTCTCTGTGCGGTCAAATGAATAGCCTTCCATCTCGAAATTCGCCATTTGCGGGCGGCCCTTGAACAGGGTCGTGAGCGACCATTGCGGGTGCAGCGCAAAGTCGATGAATTGCTTGGGGCCGATCTTGAACGGCATGGTGAAACCGTGGCGCAGTTCGCGCGGCCTGCGCCCCACTTCGGGCACATCGACGGTCAGCACAATGGTCTTGTAGCCCGCCGCCTTTGCCCGATTGACCAGCTTGAAGGTGCCCTCGCCATCGCCGCTAAAGTAGAGCTGGAACCAAGCGTTGCCCGCAGCCGCCTCAATCAACGGCTCCATCGCCGTCGAGGCCACCGTGGACACGCCGAGGGGTACATTTTCGCGCGCGGCCAGACGCGCCAACATCATATCCGCACCCGGTGCAGACAGGTTGCACATGCCCATCGGGCTGATCCCGAAGGGCGCTTTTGTCGCTTGCCCGAACAGCGGCACCGACAGGCTCCGGTCGCTGACATTGCGCAAAATACGGGGCCGCAGGGTCAGCGCGTCGAAGGCCGCGCGATTGCGCAGCGCCCCCGTTTCCGCCCCTGCGGCCCCGTCGATATAATCGAACACCATCCAAGGCAGACGCTTGCGCGCAAGGCGCCGTGCGTCCGCGCTTGAATGAATGCCCGTAGCCATTTAGCTGGCAACCGCCTTCATAAAGCGGTCACGGATCACGACAGGGTCCATCGTGATGACCGGCAGCTTGATGTTGCCACTGTCGCATTTCACGACAATGATCGTCATCTTCTTGCTGTCGATGGCGGCTTGCAGGGTCTTGCCGGTGTCCACATCCTGACACACAACGACGTTCTCGCACCCACAAGCTTCGGCCACTTTTTCAAGCTTCGTTTTCTTGCCCGCATAGGTTGGCTGATCGCCCGTCGAGCCATAAGACCCGTTGTCGATGATCAACAAGATGTAGTTGTCCGCCACGTTGTTGGCGATTGTCGGCAAAGTGCCGAGGTTCGTCAAAACAGAGCCGTCGCCGTCGATGGAGATAACCGTCTTGGGCTGCGACAAAGCCAGACCCAAACCGATCGACGAGGACAGACCCATGGTGCCAAGCATGTAGAAATTCTTGGCATTGTCGTCGATCATATGAAGCTCTTGGCTCGGCAGACCGATGTTACAAACGACCAGTTGGTCATGAAGGATTGGCGCGATTTCGCGCAGGATTTCTGAACGGATCATTGGTCGCCGTAGCCTCCCCAGAAGGACGCATCCGTCAGGATCGCCACAGGTTTGTTGCACATGAATGTGTATTTCAGAATCGCGTCAAGCTCGCTGGCGTCGCTTTCCTTGTGAAAGTGATAAGTCGGGATGTGCATCTGCGCGAGCAGCGCCTTGGTATGCACAGCCATCTCGACCTGACAAGCCACAGGTTCACGAAGCTCTCCACGGTAGGAAATGATCATAGGAAGCGGCATCCGGTAGTACTGGGTCAACGTCGCAAGCGTATTGATCGTCACACCAATTGCGGTGTTTTGCATGATGATTGCAGGGCGTTTGCCGCCCATCCACGCACCAGCGCAAAGGCCCATTCCCTCGTCTTCTTTATTCGACGGGATATGGAAGATTTCAGGGCGTGCATCAACTTCTTCGATCACACCAGCCAGTTGTTTACATGGCACGGTGGTCACGAATGAAATGCCATTCGCCACCATATCGTCCACGATTTTCTTATCTATACTCAAGGGTCGCTCCTTCGCGGGATGAAAAGTTAAAACAAGTGATAGAGCAGATCAGGCAAGGTCGTCACCCGTCGGCTCAAGGATTATTTTTGGGGCCGCAACGCGGCCCGCACGGATATCGTCAAAGGCGGCTTGACCTTGGCTCAGGGACCGCTGCTCTGTCCAATCAAGTGCACCGAGGCGTCCGTCAAAAATCGCTTCTGCGGTATCGCGGAAATCTTGCGCGGTATAGGTATAGGTCCCGACAAAGCTGATCTCTTGCAAGGTCATCCGGCGAATATCGAGCCCACCGGCCCCTTCGCCAAGACCGATGTGCATGATCACGCCGCCCGGATTTGTGATCTTGGTCGCATCCGCCCGCGTCGCCGCATATCCGACCCCGTCAATCACCAGATCAGCAGAGGTGACGACATCAGGCGCAACAGCGTCGAAGCCATCGATCTGATCCAGCGTTGCACGGCGTAGCGCATTGGGTTCAGCCACGGTAATTTTCGTCGCCCCAAAGGCCCGCAGCGCAAGGGCCGCGCCAACGCCGATCGCACCACCGCCAATAACATGGCAGGCTGCATCTTTGAGATGCAAACTCAGCGCAGCAGCGCCCAATCGTACTGCATGCCAACCACAGGCCAAAGGCTCTGCAAGGGCCGCTTTACGCAGAGGCACATCATCGGGCACCGTCACGAGGTTCTCGTCACGCATCACCACCATTTCGGCAAACGCGCCTTCGCGTGGCGGCATCGAAATGATCATCCGCTCGGGGCAGAGGTTGTCGCGCCCCGCCTTACAAGCCCGACACTTCCCACAGGTCACCAGCGGATTGATCGTAACCCGTGTCCCGTCCCGCGGCCCACCAACAATCGTGCCCGCCGCCTCATGACCCAAGATCAATGGCGACGGTCGCCGCTCGTCATGCCCCAAAAACGCATGCATGTCTGATCCGCAAATGCCCGAAGCCTCAACGCGGATCAGGCTTTGGCCCGCACCCGCAAAAGGATCAGGCATGTCCCGATATGTCAGCTTTTCAACTGCGTCATAAACCAAAGCCTTCATTTCGCGTTGAACCCCCCGTCAACCATTAGCACCTGACCTGTGACATAAGACGAGGCGTTTGAGCATAAAAACAACAGCGG
>JAQXBV010000050.1 GCA_029252195.1 Yoonia sp. | reverse complement strand
GGATCAATCGAAGGACGGCCAGTGTGGCTGTAAAATTCTGCGAGATGTGGACGGATACCGCTCAGATCCACAAACCGGTCAATCGAACGTAGCAGGTGATCTTGGGGCACATGATCGTCAACCGAGAACTCATAAAACAACGCGCCCTGCGCCTCTTGCTTTGGCCCCAACATCGTCAATCCCCCGCGTTTAAGGGTAAATTGAATCAGTGATAGCACTTCAAATCAACAAGAGTTTTTCAACAAAATACGCCGCTTTCACATTTTCAAAGATGCTAAGCCGATTGCCCTTTGTATCGCTTCACAGTATTGCGTCTGACATGACAAATCGCCCCACCCTCCCGCCTGAAATTGCCCGCCGTCGGACCTTTGCGATCATCTCGCACCCAGACGCCGGTAAGACGACGCTGACTGAAAAGTTCCTGCTTTATGGGGGCGCTATTCAGATGGCCGGCCAGGTCCGTGCCAAGGGTGAGGCCCGCCGCACCCGCTCCGACTTTATGCAGATGGAAAAGGACCGCGGGATTTCCGTGAGCGCCTCGGCGATGTCGTTTGATTTTGGCAATTACCGCTTCAACCTCGTCGATACCCCCGGCCACTCGGATTTCTCGGAAGATACCTACCGCACGCTGACGGCTGTTGATGCCGCCGTCATGGTGATCGATGGCGCCAAGGGTGTGGAAAGCCAGACGCAAAAGCTTTTTGAAGTTTGCCGCCTGCGCGACCTGCCGATCCTGACCTTCTGTAACAAGATGGACCGCGAAAGCCGCGACACCTTTGAGATCATTGATGAAATCCAAGAGAACCTTGCGATTGACGTGACCCCCGCAAGCTGGCCGATTGGGGTCGGTCGCGAGTTTATCGGCTGCTATGACATCCTGCGCGACAAGCTCGAATTGATGGACCGCGCCGACCGGAACAAGGTTGCGGCCTCGATTTCGATCAAGGGTCTGGATGATCCCAAGCTGAAGGAGCATGTGCCACCTGCGTTGCTTGCCAAATTCCTCGAAGAGATCGAGATGGCCCGCGAATTGCTGCCCCCGCTCGATCCACAGGCCCTGCTGGACGGCACCATGACACCGATCTGGTTCGGCTCTGCGATGAACAGTTTCGGCGTCAAGGAATTGATGGACGGCATCGCGACCTATGGCCCCGAGCCGCAGGTGCAGAAAGCCACCCCGCGCAATGTCGCCCCGGAGGAAACGGCTGTCACCGGCTTTGTCTTTAAGGTGCAGGCCAATATGGACCCAAAACACCGCGACCGCGTCGCTTTTGTCCGTCTGGCATCCGGGCATTTCGAGCGCGGCATGAAGCTGACCCATGTGCGCACCAAAAAGGTGATGGCGGTCTCGAACCCTGTACTGTTTCTCGCTGCCGACCGTGAATTGGCCGAAGAGGCTTGGGCCGGCGACATCATCGGCATCCCGAACCACGGACAGTTGCGTATCGGTGATACGCTGACCGAGGGCGAGGCCATTCGCGTGTCCAACATCCCGTCTTTTGCGCCAGAGCTTTTGCAGACCTGCCGTGCGGGTGACCCGATGAAAGCCAAGCACCTTGAAAAGGCGCTGATGCAATTCGCCGAGGAGGGTGCAGCCAAAGTGTTCAAGCCGACCTTTGGCTCTGGCTTTATCGTGGGCGTTGTAGGCGCGTTGCAGTTCGAGGTTCTCGCCAGCCGGATCGAGCTTGAATACGGGCTGCCCGTGCGCTTCGAGAGCTCGCAGTTCACCTCCGCCCGTTGGGTGCAGGGGAGCAAAGCTGCGGTCGAGAAGTTCTCGGAAGCCAACAAGGCGCATATCGCGACCGATAATGACGGCGACGTTGTTTTCCTGACGCGCTTGCAGTGGGACATCGACCGCGTGGCGCGCGACTATCCCGATGTGACGCTGTCATCGACGAAGGAAATGATGGTGTGACGCTCCAAAACCGCGTGTTGCCAACGGGAGAGATCGTCGCCGATGCAGGCCGAGGCACTCTCACTGGCAACCGCGGGATTTTGCACCGTGAAGGCCGCGTTTTGGGGACGGCTCGCTGGACCCATAAGGCGTGGATTTGTTGTGTGCTCGATTGGCAAGACCGCAAGCGCGGGGTCATGACGGGGCGCAATTGGACGGAGCTGTTTTTCCTTGATGAGGCCGTTGCCTCTGCGGCAGGTCATCGACCTTGCGGCTATTGCAGACGGGCGAATTACACGCGGTTTGCAGAGGCTTGGGCGAAGGCCTACGGCGCGCCCTCCAAAGCGCCGCAAATGGACGCTGTTTGCACACTGCGCGAGTTGGGCGCGATCGCGTGCAAGTCACCAACCGCGCCGATTTCGCAAGCCTGCCGCGCGGCGCCTTTGTCAGGTACAATGGCCTGCCGCATCTGGTGACAGATTACAGGCTCTATCCCTATCAGACCTCAGGCTACGCTGCGCCCTGCCCGCGCCCGCGCTGCGGCCACACGGAGGTGTTGACCCCCGCGCCGATGATCAAAGTCATGCAGGCAGGTTACACGCCTGCGATCCACCCAAGTGTCGTTTAGGGTTCGTTAACCAATACCGTCCAATATAGGATCATGTTGGTCCAACTGGCTTTGGTTTTCTCTCTTCTTGTTGCTTGTGCGCCGTCGGACCGATTGCAGCGCCGCTACAGCCATGAAACGCAAGTCTGGCACACTGTGTCGCGCGATGCGGAAGTGTATCGCGACGGTGTCGATCACGTTATGGCCCGCACGATCATTTTAGAAATCGACGGCGAAGCCCGCTATTATCTCTCACTGTCGTTCCTGCGCGGCGGCCCAAACGGCCCGAAGATTTTGACCATACAGCAGGATGGTCAGCCCATGCCCTATGTCCGCCATGACCGGCTCAATGCATTTTGCATCGATCATTGCCACAAGTCAGAGGTCGGACAAATCCTGCTCACCAAGGATGCCTTTCGGAAGGCCGCCAATGACGGGATGACCCTGCAAGCGGACGGATTGCGACGCAATTACCCGTTGCACATCCCTGCCCGACTGTTTTACCGCACCTTACTGGCCGCAAATCTGTTGGATCCGACCCGCGCGGCCTCGCCCAAATAGGGTTTCCTTGACCTTTGCTTCACTTCGGTCTAAGGCGATGCACAGTCGAACGTCCTGACAATCCGGTCAGGCGGGCCGCGCAATATGAGCGGCCAGAAAGCCGTAACATATTGAAAGGGCTAACTTGACCAAATTCTCTGATCTCAACCTTGATCCTAAGGTTCTTAAGGCCATCGCCGAAACAGGCTATGACACCCCTACCCCCATTCAAGCCGGCGCCATTGTGCCCGCGCTCGAAGGTCGCGACGTCTTGGGCATTGCCCAGACAGGCACAGGCAAAACCGCCGCCTTCACGCTGCCGATGATTACGCTGCTGGGCCGTGGACGCGCGCGCGCGCGGATGCCCCGCTCTTTGGTGCTGGCCCCGACCCGCGAACTGGCTGCTCAAGTAGCCGAAAACTTCGACGCCTATGCAAAATACACCAAGCTTTCCAAGGCCTTGCTGATCGGCGGCACGTCGTTCAAGGATCAAGACAAGCTGATCGACAAGGGCGTTGACGTTCTTATCGCGACCCCTGGCCGCCTGCTCGACCACCTTGAGCGCGGAAAATTGATCCTGACAGACGTCAAAATCATGGTCATCGACGAGGCCGACCGGATGCTCGATATGGGCTTTATTCCAGATATCGAAGAGATCTTTAAGCGCACGCCGTTTACCCGCCAGACCCTGTTCTTTTCGGCAACGATGGCGCCCGAAATCGAACGGATCACCAACACATTCCTCTCGAATCCTGCCAAAATCGAAGTGGCCCGCGCGGCCACGACCAACACCAATATCAAGCAGGGTGTTGTGATGTTTAAGGGCTCGAACAAGGCGAAAGAGCCTGCGGAAAAGCGGGCCGTACTGCGCGCCCTGATCGACCGCGAAGGCGACGCTTGCACCAATGCAATCATCTTCTGCAACCGCAAGTCGGATGTCGATGTTGTCGCTAAGTCATTGAATAAATATGGCTATCAAGCTGCCCCTATTCACGGTGATCTTGAGCAAAGCCACCGCACACGCACCCTCGAATCGTTCCGCGACAACGAGCTGCGCTTTCTTGTGGCCTCTGATGTGGCCGCACGCGGGCTTGATATTCCGGCAGTAACGCACGTCTTCAACTTTGATGTGCCCTCCCATGCCGAAGACTATGTGCACCGCATTGGCCGCACGGGTCGGGCCGGTCGGTCAGGCACCGCGATCATGATTTGTGCGACGCGCGACGAAAAGAACTTTGCCGACGTCGAACGTCTGGTGAACGAAGAGATTCCGCGCTTGGAAAATCCGCTT
The DNA here is from genome assembly GCA_029252195.1 of Yoonia sp. Taxonomy (GTDB): domain Bacteria; phylum Pseudomonadota; class Alphaproteobacteria; order Rhodobacterales; family Rhodobacteraceae; genus Yoonia. The sequence goes on along the minus strand of JAQXBV010000050.1, from coordinate 24,313 downwards.
GCGACAGTCAAATCTGCGCCAGAGGATGACGCCGAAACGCCGAAATCCGACGCAAAGCCACGGTCACGCAGCCGGACCCGCAAGCCCCGCGAAGACAAAGAAAAGCCCGCAGCTCAAGCAGTGGTGGCCGAAGAGGCCAAAGTCGAGAGCGCTCCACGCGAACAGGCCCATCTTCATGAACGTGAAGAGCGTAAGCCGCGCACTGAGCGACAGGAGCGCGACGCACAGGCCGAACGCCAGCCACAGTCCGACAAACAACCGCAAGCCGAGCGCCAAGAGCGCCATCAGCATGGCGAACGCCAGCGTAATGATCGGGGCGGCAATACAGCCCGCCGCAATGATAACCGCGTTGTCGGACTTGGGGACGATGCGCCGGCATTCATCGCCAAAAGCTTTGAAGAACGTCTTATCGATCCGAATTAAATCGATGCACAGGGCCTTGGGGTTAGCCGCAATATGCGTTTTTGCACCATCTTTGGCGATGGCAGGTCTATGTCAGACACGAATCGAGGCGGTCGATCTTGAGATAGACCCCGAAGTGCTAACTGCGGATGCAACGTGGCGCGAGAGCCTGCTCTCGCTGCCCCGCCTCTCGCGCAAACGGCAGTGCAATAGCGCGGAAATCTACGCATTTATGGAGGGGTTGGCCGACCTCGACGGAAAGTGCTTGGCCTATGCCGATGCGCAAACAGGGTTTGTGTTCATGACGGGCGAGCGTAACTTTCGCGGGCGCTGTGCAAAGACAGCGTGCGAACGGGTGAACGACACAAAGGAAAACTTGGGCGCGCTCACCGCGGCAATCTGGAGCAAAGTTGCTGATATCTCGGAAAACCCGACAGGAGCCGTCATCGTCTCGGGCGCGTCCGATACGATCCTGAGCGCCGTCGGAACGGGATCGAGTGCGGCTTTGGCCGCACTTTCCACGCCATCGGTGCTCGCTGCCACGACTGTTTCGGCCGTGGCCGTGCGCGGCGCAGTTTACATCTGTTCTGAATGAAAACTGCGTAGGATGGGTTTTAACCCATCCCCTTTTGCTTAGCTCAGACGCGACACAATCACGATCACTTCAGGCTTCTTGCCGATTTCGCTCATCGCGGATTTCCGCGCGATGTTTTTCAGCTCTTTTTCCAGCTTCACGTCGTCGCGCAGGGTCTTGTCATCGACGCGGCCAATGAACTGTGCGAGGTCGGCCTCAACTGTTTCTACCAGCGATGTGTTCGATCGTCCTGTCTCGGACAGACCCGAGATTTCGACCCATGGATCGCCCAACGGTTCGTCGTTCTCATCCATGATCAACGTGACGATCATCTGACCGTTCATCGCCATACGGATACGGTCCCGCACGATGCCGTCCATAGCGCCCACTTTGACGGAACCGTCAAGATAGGTGCGCCCAGTCTCGATATATTCGGCCACAGAGGGGCGGTCGCCCGTCAGGTCGATCATCATGCCGTTCACGGCGACGATCCCTGTGATCCCGCGCTGTTCGCCCAATTTGACGTGCTCGCGCAAATGGCGGTGCTCGCCATGCATCGGGATCAGCATTTGCGGCTTCACGATTTCATGCATGGTGGCAAGGTCGGGACGGTTCGCGTGCCCAGAGACGTGGTATTTGCCGCCTGCATCGTCGATCACATCCACGCCCAGCTCGGAGAGTTGGTTCATGATGCGGATCACACCGCGCTCGTTGCCCGGAATGGTTTTCGACGAAAACAAGAACGTGTCCCCGTCTTTCAGAGACAGACCAAGATATTTGCCCTGTGCCAATTGCGCAGAGGCCGCACGGCGTTCGCCCTGCGAGCCGGTGACCAGCAACATGACGGAATTGCGTGGCATATTTAGCGCGTCTTCAGGCGAAACAACAGGCGGGAAGCCAGACAGGATGCCCACTTCTGTTGCAGCCTCCACCATGCGGCGCATGGAGCGGCCCAAAAGAACGACAGAGCGGTTCGCCTTTTTCGCGGCCAGCGCGAGTGTTTTCAAACGGGCGATGTTCGAGGCAAACGTGGTCGCAACCACTGTGCCCGTCGCGTCTGACATCATTTCGGCGATTGCGTCGCCGATGGTGTTCTCGGAGCGGCCCGGCAAGGCGCTAAACACGTTGGTCGAATCGCAGATCAGGGCTTTCACGCCGTCCTTGGAGACTTCTTCCCAAAGTGCGCGGTTGAACGGGTCGCCCACAACAGGTGTCTCGTCAATCTTAAAATCGCCAGAGTGGATCACACGCCCTTCGGGGGTGTCGATCACAAGGCCCGCGCTCTCTGGGATCGAGTGCGAAATCGGCACATAAGAGATCTTGAACGGACCGCAGTCGATGACCTGCGGATAGGCCTCGACCACAGTGACGACGCTGTCAGGCAAGCCGTGCTCGGCCAATTTGCGGCGTGCAATATTGGCGGTAAAGGCACGGGCATAGACTGGCGCGCCAAGGCTCTGCCAATAGTGCCCAATGGCACCGACGTGGTCTTCGTGGGCGTGCGTGATGAAAATGCCTTCGATATCGGCACGGCGCGCTTTGAGCCATGAGATGTCGGGCAGGATCAGATCCACACCGGGTGTTGTGTCCATATCGGGGAAGGTCACGCCGAGGTCGACGACGATCAGTTTCTCGTTGCCCGGAAGGCCATAGCCATAGACATAGGCGTTCATTCCGATTTCGCCTGCCCCACCAAGGGGCAGATAGATCAGGCGTTCAGCTGCTTTTTTGCGGCTCATGTATTTTCCTTGTTGTAGCGGTGGATGACGGTCAAGCCGTGCATCGTCAAATCATCTTCGAAGACATCAAAGAGGTCCTCTGTTTGCCCGAAAAGGGGGGCAAGCCCGCCGGTGGAGATAATCCGCATAGGGACATCCCGCTCGGCCTTAATCCGCGCGCATATCTCACGGACCAGTCCAACGTAACCCCAAAAGACCCCTGATTGCATGCATGCAACAGTGTTTGTTCCGATCACTTGTTGGGGTTTTGTAATATCGACATGAGGTAAGGCTGCGGCAGCGTTATGCAAGGCCTCAAGCGACAGGTTCACGCCGGGGGCAATCACCCCGCCGACATAAGCCCCATCAGGGGCCACAACATCAAAGGTTGTGGCTGTCCCAAAATCCACCACGATCAGGTCACCGCCGTGACGGTCGAAAGCCCCCGCAGTATTGACCAAACGGTCAGGTCCGACAGCCGTGCCCGCATCGACACGCGGAGGCGTGGGCAAGAGGCAATCAGGTTTGCCCACCACAATCGGTCGACAGTTGAAATACCGGTCCGAGAGCACCCGCAGGTTAAAAACCACACGCGGCACGGTGGACGAGACAATCACCTCGTCAATCACCACGTCGATTTTGTGGATATTCATCAGCGTCGAGAGCCAGACGTAATACTGATCCGCCGTGCGCTGCCATTCGGTCGAGGTCCGCCATGTAGCAAGAAACTTGGACCCGTCCCAAATGGAAAACACGGTATTGGTGTTGCCGCAGTCGATGGCCAAAAGCATGGGCGTTCTCCCCTTTAAAAGTAGACGTCAGCGGCGGGGATCGCTTGGCGTCCCTGACCTGAGATCAACACGAGGTTGCCATCTGCGTCAATCGTATCAAAAATGCCCGAGATCTCTTCACGCGCCGTACGCGCCGTGATGACTTCGCCCAAACGGGCCGCGTTCTTAAGCCACATTTCGCGGATCTGCCCGAAACCTTGGCGCAGATAGATCCCCTCTTGATCCGCATAAGCCTGCGCAAGTGCGGCGAGGAAATCCGCCGGTGCGACGTCCATGCCGCCTGCGGCTTTGAGGCTCGTTGGCGCGAAGGCTGCGTCCTGCACTGCTTCGGGTATATGCTGCAAATTCACGCCAACCCCGATAGAGAGCCAATCGACCAACCCGCCCTGCCCGCTGGATTCCAGCAAAATGCCCGCCACCTTGCCGCCCTTGAGCAACACGTCGTTGGGCCATTTCAGCGACAGCTTTTCGGAGGGCACATAGAGCGCCAGGGCCTGATAAAGCGCGTTGGCCGCAACAAAAGAGCGCTGCGCAGCCTGCGCAGAGGTGGCCTTGGGTTTGAAGAGCAAGGTCGCGTTCAGATTGCCTGCAGGTGTGACCCATGCCCTGCCCCTGCGACCGCGCGCGGCGGTCTGGCTTTGGGCCATAATCCAAGTGGGTCGCGTGATGGAGGCGGCACAGCGCGCCGCCTCTGACATGGTACTGTCGACACTGTCCAAAATGACCCGATCAACGCCATCGGGCCACAGGTCCATATGGCTGTTAGTTGACAAGCGTCTGCGCCGCTGCCTCTGCGATTGTCTCAATCCCGAACAGGTTGATCCCCGGCACCCAAGCCAAAAGCACGATCGCGGAGGTCACAACCGCAACCCCCCACAACACGCCCGGCATCTTGCCGTTCAGCCCGTCCGTATCTTCGCCGAAGTAAACGTAGTAAACGATCCGCAGGTAGTAGAACGCACCGATCACCGAGGCCACAACGCCCATGATCGCAAGCCAGCCTAAGCCCGCATCGTAGGCCGCACGCAGCACATAGAATTTCCCGAAGAAGCCGAGCATCGGTGGCACGCCCGCAAGCGAGAACATCATGATGAGAAGAACCAACGCCATAACCGGCTGTTTCTTGGACAGGGATTTAAGCGATTGGATGTCTGTCACCGGACGTCCGTCTTTTTCCATGCTCAGAATAAAGGCGAATGTGCCGACGTTCATTGTCACATAGATCGCCATATAGATCAGCATGGCTTGCACGCCAAAGACGGTGCCTGCAGCCAAACCCATCAGGGCAAAGCCCATATGCGCAATAGATGAGTATGCCATCAGGCGCTTGATATCGCGCTGCCCGATTGCGGCAATGGCGCCGAGGAACATCGAGATAACCGACAAGAAGGCCACAATTTCCTGCCATTCGCCGACAATCCCGCCGAATGCATCATGCACAACCCGCGCAAAAAGGGCCATTGCAGCAACCTTTGGCGCTGTCGCAAAGAAGGCGGTGACCGGTGTTGGTGAACCTTCATAGACGTCAGGGGTCCACATATGGAACGGTGCCGCAGAAATCTTGAACGCGAAACCCGCCAGCATAAAGACCACGCCAAAGAGCAGGCCCAAAGACACGCCGTCTGCCGTTGCGGCCATGATGCCAAAGAACAAAGTTGTCCCCGCAAAGCCGTAAGTCAGCGATGCGCCGTATAGCAAAAGCCCTGAGGACAAAGCACCGAGCACGAAATACTTGAGGCCAGCTTCGGTGGATTTCAGGCTATCGCGACGCAGGGAGGCCACGACGTAAAGCGACAGCGACTGCAATTCGAGGCCCATATAAAGCGCCATCAGGTCGCCCGCAGAGACCATGACCATCATCCCGACGACCGACAAAGCGATCAGGATCGGATACTCGAAACGCAGCAATCCGCGACGTTGCATATAGCCTTGAGACATAAGCAAGACGGCGGCCGCCGAAAGCAGGATCGCAATTTTCGCGAAACGTGCAAAGCCGTCGTTGTGATACATACCATCAAACGCAGAGACCGTGCTGTCGTCTGCGCTGATCCAAAAGGCCAGCAGGACAAACAGGCCCGAAGTGATCCATGTCAGCAGCGGGGCCATCTTGTCTTTGGTCGTGTAAACAGCCGCAAGCAGCGCCAGCATCGCGTAAACGGCCAGAACAATTTCTGGCATGACGGTTTGGATATCAGCAGAGATCATGTGACCCGTTCCTTAATGCGTGACGACGGCGTTAAGGCCGGCGGTCGCTATGTCGTAGTTTTCAACCAGCGCCGCAACGCTTGGTCCAATAATGTCGAGCACGAGGGCTGGGTAGACACCCAACAGCAGCGTCATGAACACGAGTGGCACAAAGATGAACCGTTCCCGCGTCGTCATGTCGGTGATCGACTTGAGGCTTTCCTTCAGTAGCTCGCCCATCACAACGCGACGGTAAAGCCACAGCGCATAAGCGGCAGACAAGATCACACCCGTCGTCGCAAACATCGCAACCCAAGTGTTCACTTGGAAGATGCCCATCAGCACGAGGAATTCCCCGATAAAGCCCGATGTGCCTGGCAGGCCGACGTTTGCCATCGTGAAGAACAAGAAGATCAGCGCATAAGCCGGCATCCGGTTCACCAGACCGCCGTAAGCGTCGATGTCGCGTGTGTGCATCCGGTCATAGATCACGCCGACGCAAAGGAAAAGCGCACCAGAGATAAAGCCGTGGCTGATCATCTGGAAAATCGCGCCGTCGATGCCATGCTGGTTCACTGCAAAGATACCCATCGTCACATAGCCCATATGCGCAACCGAGGAGTAAGCGATCAGCTTTTTCATGTCTTCTTGGACCAGCGCCACCAGCGAGGTGTAGATGATCGCGATCACCGACATCCAAAGCACGAGCGGGCCAAGAACGTCAGAGCCCACAGGGAACATCGGCAGCGAGAACCGCAAGAAGCCGTAGCCGCCCATCTTGAGCAAGATCGCCGCCAGCACCACGGAAGCCGCTGTTGGCGCCTGCACGTGCGCGTCAGGCAACCATGTGTGCACGGGCCAAATCGGCATTTTCACCGCGAAAGAGGCAAAGAACGCGAGCCACAGCATCGTTTGCATGCCGCCCACGATGTGAATGCCCAGAACCGAGAAGTCTTCGGAGGCAAACTGGAATGTCATCAATGTCGGGATATCGGTCGTCCCTGCCTGAAACACCATCGCGACGATGGCGACAAGCATCAGGACCGAGCCGAGGAAGGTATAGAGGAAGAACTTGAACGATGCGTAAATCCGGTTCGCCCCGCCCCAGATCCCGATGATCAGGAACATCGGGATCAGGCCTGCCTCGAAGAAGAGGTAGAACAGCACCATGTCGAGCGCCATAAACACGCCCAGCATCAGGGTCTCAAGCAGCAGGAAAGCGATCATATATTCTTTGACGCGGCTCTCGACGTTCCAGCAAGAGGCAATCACCAGCGGCATCAGGAACGTGGTGAGCATCACGAACAGAACCGAAATCCCGTCGACGCCCATCTTGTAGTTCATGCCCAAAAGCCAAGGACGTTCTTCGACGAACTGGAAGCCCGTGTTCGCCGGATCAAAGCCCGCAAGGATAAAGAGCGATACGATAAACGTCGCCACAGTCGTGGCCATTGCGACCCATTTCGCGTTCTTTTGCGCGGCGGCGTCATTGCCCCGCAAGAACAGCGCCAAGATGGCCGCACCCAGCAGAGGGATAAAGGTGGTGAGCGAAAGTAGGTTGCCCATTACTTGGCCCCTCCGAACATAGTGACCCATGTGATCATGGCCGCGATGCCAAGAACCATGGCGAAGGCGTAGGTGAAGATATAGCCCGTCTGGGCCTTGTTGCTGAGCCGTGTCAGGAACGGCACGATCCCCATGGCAACGCCATTGATCGACCCGTCGATCAGCTTGGTATCGCCCTGCTTCCACAAGAAGCGACCGAGCGCCATAGCAGGCTTTACGAAGATCGCGTTATAAAGCTCGTCGAAATACCACTTGTTGAGCAGGAAGTTGTAAAGCGGCGCTTGTTGCTGTGCCAGTTTACCGGGCAAACTCGGGTTCTTGATGTAGAACAGCCAAGACAATGCGAACCCGAGGATCATCGCGACGAACGGCGAAACCTTGACCCATGTCGGCGCATGGTGTGCGTCGTCGATCACGTGATTATCTTCGCCCATGTAGATCGCCCCAACGCCGGGCTGCTGCTGCATCCCAACTTCGGCATGCGCTTCCTCTGGGGCAGCCGCGCCGCCGTGCGCTGCATCAGGTTCAGCCGCCTCTTCGGTCGTACCCTCAGCATAAGCAGGCGAGATCAGCGAGAAGCCAGGCTCAACGCTGGCATGGGCCTCGGCTTGGCTTATGCCAAAGAACACTTCCATTTTGTGGTGGTCGCCAAAGAAGTTGTTGTAAAACACCATGCCCGAGAAGATCGCTCCAAGTGACAGAACACCCAGTGGGATCAGCATTGTCATTGGGCTTTCATGGGCGTGATCATGGGTATGATGATTGCCGCGTGGCTTGCCGTAGAAGGTCATGAACATCAACCGCCAGCTATAGAAACTCGTCATAAAGGCCGCAATCACCAGCATCCAGAAAGCGTAGGCTGTGCCGCCTGCATAGGCGCTTTCAATGACCGCATCCTTCGACAGGAAGCCAGCAAACCCGAAGTGCGTCAGCGGGATACCAACACCCGTGATCGCAAGCGTGCCGATCATCATGGCCCAGAATGTATAGGGGATTTTCTTCCGCAGACCGCCGTAGTTACGCATGTCCTGCTCGTGATGCATCGCGTGAATAACAGAGCCTGCGCCCAAAAACAGCATCGCCTTAAAGAAGGCATGTGTCAGCAAGTGGAACATCGCCACGCCGTAAACGCCCGAGCCTGCGGCCACGAACATATAGCCCAGCTGCGAACAGGTCGAATAGGCGATGACGCGCTTGATGTCGTTTTGCACAAGACCAACAGTGGCCGCGAAGAACGCAGTTGTTGCACCAAGGAAGATGATGAACTGCTTGGCCTCTGGCGCGAATTCATAAAGCGGCGACATTCGGCAAACAAGGAACACACCCGCGGTTACCATTGTCGCTGCGTGGATCAGCGCGGACACAGGTGTCGGGCCTTCCATCGCGTCGGGCAACCATGTGTGCAGGATCAATTGGGCAGATTTACCCATCGCACCGATGAACAAAAGGATCGCGATCAGGTTGGCCGCGTTCCAGTCCGTCCAAAGAAAGTGCAATTGGGTGTCAGCAAGCGCAGGCACGGCAGCAAAAATGTCGTCGAAACGAATGCTGTCCGTCATCAAGTATAGCGCGAAGATACCAAGCGCGAAGCCGAAATCACCCACGCGGTTGACCACAAACGCTTTGATCGCGGCGGCGTTAGCGGAAGGTTTCTTATAGTAGAACCCGATCAAGAGGTATGAAGCCACGCCCACCCCTTCCCAACCAAAGAACATCTGAACAAGGTTGTCAGAAGTCACGAGCATCAGCATCGCGAATGTAAAGAACGACAGATAGGCAAAGAAGCGGGCCTTATAGGCAACGCCCTCGCCGAAGTTCTCGTCATGGGCCATATAGCCGAAGGAATAGAGGTGCACGAGCGCCGACACTGTGGTGATCACAATCAACATGATCGCGGTCAGACGGTCCATGCGGATTGCCCAATCTGTGGACAGGGTACCGCTTTCGATCCAACGCAGGATGTGGATATTCTCTGTTACGCCGTCAAAGCCGATGAAGACGATCCACGACAGAAAAGCCGCCAGAAACAACAACGATGTGCTGATCACTTGGGCCGCTTTCTCGCCCGTAAATTTCCAGCCGAAGCCCGCGATAAGTGCGCCGATCAACGGAGCAAACAGGATGATCTTTTCCATGTGGATTAGCCCTTCATCACGTTGACGTCTTCAACGTCGATGGTTCCGCGGTTACGGAAGAAACAAACGAGGATCGCAAGGCCAATCGCGGCCTCTGAGGCGGCGACGGTCAGCACGAACAATGTAAACACCTGACCAACCATGTCGTTCAGGAACGACGAGAAGGCCACAAAGTTGATGTTCACCGCGAGCAGCATCAATTCGATACTCATCAGCAGGATGATCACGTTCTTACGGTTCAGAAAAAGGCCAAAGATGCCAATGACAAACAGGGCCGCAGCGACCGCGAGGTAATGTTCTAGACCGATCATGTTTATAGCCCCTGCCCTGGTTTCATGTCTTTAAGTTCCATCGCCTTGGCCGGATCGCGGTGCATTTGCTGCATGACGTTCTGGCGCTTGATATCCACACGGTGGCGCAGCGTCAGCACAATCGCACCGATCATAGCGACCAGAAGGATCAGGCCCGCGAGTTGGAACAGAATGATGTATTTGTCGTAGATCAACAGGCCAAGAGCCGCTGTGTTTTGCGTCTCGCCAATCGGTGCCGCAAGGTTTTCGCCAGAGGTTTCCGCAAAGCTCCAGACGCCCAAGGCCATACCAAGCTGCATCAGGATCACCGCGCCAATCAGCAATGCCAGCGGCATGTATTTCGACATCTCCGCCTTCAGTTCGGCAAAATCAACGTCAAGCATCATCACCACAAAGAGGAAGAGCACCGCGACCGCACCCACGTAGACGATGATCAAGAGCATCGCCACAAATTCAGCGCCCAAAAGCACGAAAAGCCCCGCCGAGGACAGGAAGGCGAGGATCAACCACAGCACCGAGTGCACCGGATTGCGGCTCAGCACGGTCATCAGACCGCCCGTCACCGTGGTGATTGCGAAGAAGTAAAATGTGAATACGGCAACGGTCATTAACCTGCGTCCTTTTCCATCACGTCGGTGGCGAGTTCCATCGCCTTTGTCATTGCAGGCACACCGCCGAACATCGCCGCTTGGGCAATAGTTTCGGCGATTTCCTGTTTGGTGGCGCCTGCGGCGATCAGGTGGCGCACGGTCAGTCTGATCTGGGTCTCGGCCAAGGCGCCTGTCACGGTCAGCGCGTTCAGCGTCAGCAAAAGCTTGGTCTTGGCATCAAGCCCTTCGGGGTTCATGCCCTTCCCGAAAAACTGCTCCATCATCTCTTTGGACATAGTCGGAAACAGGTCTTCAAACCCTTTGGTAGAGAACGCCTCCATCCCAGGATTGAGCTGCTTTGCCAACTCCTTACCCATGGCCATCATTGCTTCAAAGGGATTTTTATCGGTCATCGGTACGGTGCATCCAATTCGAGGTTGCGTGCAATCTCGGCTTCCCAACGGTCGCCGTTATCCAAGAGCTTTTCTTTGTCGTAAAACAACTCTTCGCGAGTCTCGGTGGAGAATTCAAAGTTCGGGCCTTCGACGATCGCGTCCACGGGGCAGGCCTCTTGGCAGAAACCGCAATAGATGCATTTCGTCATGTCGATGTCATAGCGTGTTGTCCGGCGCGAACCGTCGTCGCGCGGTTCCGCGTCGATAGTGATCGCTTGCGCAGGGCACACCGCTTCGCACAGCTTGCAGGCAATGCAACGCTCTTCGCCGTTGGCATAGCGGCGCAACGCATGCTCGCCACGGAAACGCGGAGACAATGGCCCCTTCTCGTGCGGGTAGTTCAGCGTCGCTTTTGGCGAGAAGAAGTATTTCATGGTCAGGCCAAAGCCCTTCCAGAAATCCATCAACAGGAAGTATTTCGCCGCGCGGGTGTAATCCATTGGTTCGTTCATCGGTTAAACTCCCATCGTCCAGCGCGCCCAAAAGCCGCCCAACACTTCGTATTTTGCAAGGAACGAGACCAGCACGACCCAGAAGAGCGAGAGCGGCAAGAACACCTTCCAACCAATCCGCATCAGTTGGTCGTAGCGGTAGCGCGGCGTGATCGCCTTGACCATCGCGAACATAAAGAAGGCGGCGGCCATTTTCAGGATCATCCAGAAGATACCGTCTGGCAGACCCGGAATTGGCGAGAGCCAGCCGCCGAAGAACAGCAGTGTCAAAAGCGCGCACATCAGCACGACCGCCATCAATTCGCCGATCATGAACAGCAGGAATGGTGTGGAGGAATACTCAACTTGGAAACCCGCAACCAGTTCCGATTCCGCTTCTGGAAGGTCGAACGGTGGACGGTTTGTTTCGGCCAAGGCGCTGATAAAGAAGAGGAAAAGCATCGGGAAGTGTGCAACCCAATACCAGTTGAACAGGCCAGCGTTACCGTCTTGCGCCGCGACAATATCACCAAAGTTCATCGAGCCTGTCGAGATGATCACACCAATGATAATCAGGCCGATGGAGACCTCGTAAGAGATCATCTGCGCGGCAGAGCGCAACGACCCCAAAAACGGATATTTGGAGTTCGACGCCCAGCCCCCCATGATCACGCCGTAAACTTCGAGCGAGGAAATAGCGAAGACGTAGAGGATGGCGACGTTAATGTCAGAGATGACCCAACCATCGTTGAACGGGATCACCGCCCAAGAGATCACGGCCAGAACAAAGGCGATCATCGGGGCGAGGAAGAAGACAACCTTGTCAGCCCCCGCAGGCACGATGATTTCTTTCACGATGTATTTCAAAAAGTCCGCGAAGGATTGCAGCAGACCAAACGGCCCAACCACGTTTGGCCCCTTGCGCATCTGTACAGCGGCCCAGACCTTACGGTCCGCATACATCAGGAATGCCAGCGCCACCAAAAGTGGGATCAGCACCAAAAGACATTGCCCAAGGATCACAAGAATGATGCCCAGATTGGTATTGGTGAAAAAATCGACCATAAGTTCTGCCCCTTACACCGTTGGAATTCCGGAAGCGCCGCAATCGGCGACAACCACTTCGGCGTCAATTGTCTTGGACCCACGCGGTAGCGCAGGCGAGATTGTATAAACGGCGTCCGCGGACCAAAGCCCGCCCTTTTCCGCAGCATTCGTCCGAACGTGTCGCAAGAACCCATAGCCACGGATCAGCGTGTATTGGGCGGCGGCGCATTCGGCATATTTTGAAACCTCTGCCGCAGATTGTGCGACGGCCGTTTTCACACGAAAATTGACCAGATCGCCATCCATCAAGCGGGTCTCAATCCCTTGGTAGGCAGGCGCCATATCCCCCTGGCTGACCTGTACAGGGTCAGCGCAGGCCGCGAGGGCCAAAAGGGGTATGATCGCCAGATTTTGCACTTATTCGGCTGCCATCTTCGCGGTTTTGCGCGCTTTGGCGTTGGCAGAAAGCTCTGCCATCAGGCTGGACGCCCGCGCAATCGGGTTGGTCAGGTAATAGTCGGTGACCGCGTTGCGGAAATCGGCCTTGCCCATCTTTTTCGCTTTCAACGGCTGCCAATCGTTCTCGGCCACAACGTCGATATCGCCCAAGTGCGGGTGCGTGTCCACGATGGCGGCGCGCAATGCGCTCATGCTGTCGTAAGGCAATGTCGCGCCCAATTCGGCGGAAAGTGCCCGCAAGATCGCCCAGTTTTCCTTGGCTTCACCCGGTGCAAAAGAGGCACGCAGCGCCAGTTGCGGGCGGCCTTCGGTGTTCACAAACAGACCGTTTTCTTCGGTATAGGCTGCGGATGGCAAGATGATGTCAGCACGGTGCGCACCACGGTCGCCGTGGGAGCCTTGGTAGATGACGAAGGGGCCAGCCGCCACATCAACTTCATCCGCACCAAGATTATAGATGACCTCGGCGCCTTCAATCGCGGCAGCCATGCTGCCCTCGGTGGTTGCGTTTACATCCATCGCACCGACACGGCCAGCGGCAGTGTGCAGCACAAGCATTTTGCCTTTCGCAGCAACGGCCATGGCCGCAGCCAGAACCGCCTCGCCGTCCGCCTCGTTCAAAGCGCCCTGCCCGATGATGACCAATGCGCCCTCAACTGGCTTAAGCTTCTCAAGGGCCGCGCGGTCCGTGCCAAGTTCGATCACATCAAAGGTCAGATCAACAGGCTGACCAATGCGAGAGATATTCGCGCCACGCGACCATGCCTTGCGTAGACGGGCATTCAACACAGTCGATTCTTCGCGCGGGTTGGTCCCGATCAGGATGATTGTGTCAGCACGATCAATGTCTTCAATCGCAGCTGTCCCAACATAGCCAGAGCGATTGCCCGCAGGCAGCTTGGCCCCGTCAGTGCGGCATTCGACGGAACCGCCCTGCCCTTCGATCAATTGCTTGAGCGCAAAGGCCGCCTCAACGGAGGCCAGATCGCCCACAAGGCCCGCCACCTTCTTGCCGCTCATCGCTCGGGCCACGGCCCCAAGCGCCTCGCTCCAGCCCGCTTTACGCAGTTTTCCGTTCTCACGAATGTAAGGTGTGTCGAGACGCTGCTTGCGCAAACCGTCCCAGACAAAACGGGTCTTGTCGGAAATCCACTCTTCGTTCACGCCGTCATGGTTGCGTGGCAAAAGGCGCATCACTTCGCGGCCCTTGGTGTCAACACGGATGTTGGAACCCAGCGCGTCCATCACGTCGATAGATTCGGTCTTGGTCAATTCCCACGGACGGGCGGTAAAGGCGTAGGGCTTGGACACCAGCGCACCAACGGGGCAAAGGTCGATAATATTGCCCTGCATGTTCGAATCAAGCGTCTCGCCCAGATAAGATGTGATCTCGGCATCTTCGCCGCGTCCTGTCTGGCCCATCTGGTGAATGCCCGCGACCTCGGTCGTGAAGCGCACACAGCGGGTGCAGGAAATGCAGCGGGTCATGTGGGTCTCGACCAGCGGGCCAAGATCCAAATCGTCAGAGGCACGCTTTGGCTCGCGGAAGCGGGAGAAGTCGACGCCATAAGCCATCGCCTGATCCTGCAAATCGCACTCGCCGCCTTGGTCGCAAATCGGGCAATCAAGCGGGTGGTTGATCAGGAGGAACTCCATCACACCTTCGCGGGCCTTTTTGACCATCGGGGAATTGGTTTTCACAACGGGTGGCTGGCCCTCTGGACCGGGGCGCAAATCGCGCACCTGCATCGCGCAAGAGGCGGCAGGCTTTGGCGGACCGCCCACAACCTCGACCAGACACATCCGGCAGTTGCCCGCAATCGAAAGCCGCTCGTGATAGCAGAAACGCGGGATTTCGACACCCGCCTGTTCGCAGGCCTGAATCAGGGTCATCGCCCCATCAACTTCGACCTCGGTTCCATCAATGACGACTTTTTTCAGATCAGACATGGCGCGCCTTTATGTTCCGTTGTCCCACGTGCACAAATGCCACGCGCGGGCGTTGGGCCGTTCTAACGCGACACGGGCCGCGATGCCAGTCAGATTGATAAAAAAACAGCCCCAAAAGATGTATCTTTCGCGGCTGCCGTCGTCATAAGGCCGTTATTGCGGCTTGCGCCCTAGCGCATTAGCTGCCCAATCACGCTATTCTTGGCGATTTCAGCGCGCCCCACGGTGCAATAGCTGTCCTCGTCATCCGTGACAGCGCCCAGTTCGGCAAGGCGCGCGCGGGCGATGACCTTAAGCCGGTTTTCTTCCGCTTTATCATTTGTGTAGGCATCGATTTCGGAATCGGTATAGCCAAGGCTGCTCGCATGTTTTTTCAACGTGTTGAGATAGCCTACCGCGCGGAAGTAGCGGGGGCTAATCGCGCCGCACTTTTGGGTGATCTCATAGGCCATCCCTGTCGCGATAATGCCTTCACGCACTTCGGCCACATCCTTGAGCGCAGGCTTGGCAGAGACCGCCCCTGCAAACCCGACGAGCGCAATGGCAATCACGCCAACGATAACTGCGGACAATTTCATAACGGCAACTCCTGTTTGGGCATCGTGAATGACACCTTCTTGGAGGCCTATGTCAGGTGAATACGCATGATATTCAATAACACGACCACATTTCTGCAAAGATGGGCGGAATTACGCAGGCGGTGTTAGATGAGCGCCCAACCGTCCGACATTGAACTCTGCAAGATCCATCACTGCCATCTAACATCCTTCACAAAAAACCAGATCGCAGCCGCAATCGCGATGATGGCTCCCACCAGAACAAAGCCTGCAAAGACGGCCCCGATAACCCCGCCAGCGAGCGCCCCGATCAATGCAAAAATAACAGTCGTTAATGTGGTCGCAGCCGAGATCAAGGCCCATAAGACACCCAGACCACCGCCAACAAATGCACCAATAACCGCCGCCACAATGCGCATCCGGCGAGAGCCTTCGGTCCCTAATCCTGCAAAATCCAGTTCGTCCAAATTTCCGCGCCTTTCAAACGTCTTTCAGATTACTGATGATACCATACGGCGGCGGAAAATGTGAGCAACGCCAAGCCAATATTCACGGCGCTAGCCCCAACAATAAGCCCTGTGCGCAGCCCGCCATATTGCCCGCCAATACCGCGCAGATAAAGCAAGTTGGCCGCGACGCGAAGCAAAAGACCAAGCACCGCAAGCAGGTTCACCCAAAGCGGATCGGCACCAGCCATAATTGCCGTGATCACCAAGGCCGTATAGAACACCATCATCTCGACAGAGTTCATATAGGTTCGGTCCAGACGGTAAGACGGGTTGTTAAAATCAGGCGTATGATGCGCACCTGGCACCATCTTGAGCTTGCCCTTGCGGATGCCCGTCGCCGCGTTCAGCACCTGCGCCATCACGGCATAGAGCGCGACAGCGGCGAGCGCCCAACCATAGCTTGCGAAATCTTGCATGTTATCCTCCCCTGTTATTATCAACTTAACGGAAGAATTTCAAAAAGGTAGCCCTAGCGGCGCGGGCGATCCCGCGAAGGGCTGACACCTGCGGCGGCCTTGCGCAAAAACGCGATGGTCATCAAAAGGCCCACGCCAGCGAGCGCAATCACACCCGCCCATGCCCAAGTCGGCGCGAGACCTGCCGCAATTGCCTGATAGGTAAACCACGACGGCACACCACAAATTGCAGCCGTGATGATGGCCGCCAAAAGGCTCAGCAATCCGTCCCAGAGTCTACGCATGAATGTCTCCGATCAGACTGTGGGCGACAGGTTGGCCCATATCGCATAAGCAACCGCGCCGATGACCGCCAAAACGACCGCGATCCGCAGGTCCGTGAAAAGCGCCGCCGCCATATCGACGATAGCAGTGGCCAAGGCGATGGCCCCGACCGCGATCAGGGCAAAGCCGATGTATGTGACGACGTCATTGTCAGCGCCGTAAACCGTCGCGACAAGGCCGAAGATATAGAGTGCCGCAGAAAGCACAAAGGCGCGCCAGTGAAACCGGCGCGCCTTTGTGATTGATCCGACTGGCGTTATCATTCAGCCGCCACAAGACCGCGCTTGTGCTTGATCCGGTCTTCGATTTCGCCACGGAAGTTCTTGATCAGCGCCTGAATTGGCCAAGCTGCCGCATCTCCAAGCGCACAAATCGTATGGCCCTCGACCTGCTTGGTGACCGACAAAAGCATATCGATCTCATCAACCGTTGCGTTGCCTTCGACCAAACGGCCCATGACGCGCATCATCCAGCCTGTGCCCTCACGACACGGGGTGCACTGGCCACACGACTCGTGCTTGTAGAATTTGGACAGACGCCAGATCGCCTTGATCATATCGGTGGATTGATCCATCACGATCACGGCCGCGGTCCCCAGAGAAGACCCCTTCTCTTTCAAGCCATCGAAATCCATGATCGCGTCGCGCATATCTTCGCCACGCACGTTTGGCACGGACGAACCACCTGGAATAACTGCCTTGAGGTTATCCCAACCGCCGCGAATACCACCGCAGTGCTTTTCAATCAGCTCTTCAAACGAAATGCCCATTTCTTCTTCGACAACACAAGGGTTATTGACGTGGCCCGAGATCGCAAACAGCTTCGTGCCCGCGTTATTCGGGCGACCAATGCCCGAGAACCATGCGCCGCCACGTCGCAGGATCGTCGGCACAACAGCAATCGATTCCACGTTGTTCACTGTGGTCGGGCAACCATAGAGGCCCGCACCTGCAGGGAATGGCGGCTTCATCCGCGGCATGCCTTTTTTACCTTCAAGGGATTCCAAAAGCGCAGTCTCTTCGCCACAGATATAAGCACCCGCACCATGCGCCAGATAAAGGTCAAAATCCCAACCGGATTTGGCGGCGTTCTTGCCCAAAAGACCCGCAGCATATGCCTCGTCGATCGCGTTCTGCAAGGCTTCACGCTCGCGGATATATTCGCCACGAATGTAGATATAGCAGGCGTTCGCATTCATCGCGAAAGACGCGATCAAACAGCCCTCGACCAGCGTGTGTGGATCGTGGCGCATGATTTCGCGGTCTTTGCATGTACCCGGCTCGGATTCGTCCGCGTTCACAACCAGATACGACGGGCGACCATCGCTCTCTTTGGGCATGAAAGACCACTTCAGGCCGGTCGGGAAGCCCGCGCCGCCACGGCCACGCAGGCCAGAAGCTTTCATCTCATTCACGATCCAGTCGCGACCTTTTTTAATGATCGCAGCCGTACCATCCCAGTGACCCCGTGCCTGCGCGCCTTTCAGCGTGCGGTCGTGCATCCCGTAAAGGTTCGTGAAAATCCGGTCTTGGTCCTTGAGCATCAGCCCTCATCCTCATCGTGTCGGCGGTCCCGCCAGAGTTTAAACGTCAAATATAGCGCAAAGCCGAAACCGGCCAGCGCTGCAAGGTCAAAAAGGGCGCGCGTCCGGTTGGACAGTCCCAGTTTCTCCCCTGCAAAGGTGGCGCAGATCCACAAAATCCCGACGCCAGCCATCACCAACGCTGCGCGTTGACCAGCAAGGAGGTTTTTCTGGTTCTGCGACATCTAATCTTAACCGGCGTTTAGTAAACGCCGCCTTTCTTCACTTTATTGGAAAATGCTGTTGTCCCGCCTTTTGCCAAAATCTTTGCTTGTTTGATCCATTCGTCACGGATCACACGACCATTGGCCCCTTTGACGTTTTCGTCAAACCAGCGGGCATCCTTAATCTTCCAAGCCGCGACCTGATCAAAATGAAAGACGCCATTTTCATGCAAGGCTTTTTCCAACACAGGACCAACGCCTTTGATCATTTTCAAATCGTCCGGACCGCCGTCGCGGGCCTTCGCGAGAACCGCAGGCTTGTCAGCAGCGGCAGGCTTCGCGGTTTTCTCAGCAGCAGGCTTAGCGGATTTCGCAGCAGCAGGTTTTGCAGCTTTCTCAGCGGCAGGCATCGCGGTAACTGCTGCTGGTGCCACATCGGCAGCCGTCACTGTCGCAATAGACGCAGCTGTCTCAGCCACCTTTGCAGATGCGTTTGACGGAATCGGAGTTGCGACAGCAGCAGCGGCAGCGCGTGGGGCCTGTGGTGCGGCTTGCGGGTCGGTCCAGCCAAGCCACAAAATCGCCCACACAATGACCGCGACCACAAGTCCGATCAAAATTGCGCCTACAATGCTGTAAGATAAGGCCGATCCGGCGACAAAAGCCGCGAGGATCCCGAAAAGTGCGGCTACAAACGAAATCCGCGGAATATTTCTAGATGTCTCGTTCATCGTTTACAGTCTCCCTTCGGGCGCGCATTATAGTCTGGCGTATTACCCGCGTGTTTCACGACTTTTCCGACGCAGTGACAGCCACGGCGCAAGGTCGTAATCCCCTTTTAGGTCCCGATACCCCCCAAACACAGTGTTTTCGGCATTTGGACACCTTATTTTGTGAAGCCTGTGATAAACAGACCCCGATCCTATTCGCCTTTGGCGAGTTTTGTGGCCTGCCCGACCCAATCGTCGCGCTCAATACTGCCCTTGAACTTCAGACGGCTGTCCACCCAAACGATCTCGTCACTGGTCCATTTAGAAATCTGGTCGAAATGCCAAAAGCCCAGTTCGTTCAAGACGCCTTCGAGCTTTGGACCAACCCCAGAGATCAGCTTGAGGTCATCTGCACCTGCTTTACGCGGCGCGGACATCAAACGTGGTTTTTTGCCCTCGGACGCAACCGCCTCAACAGCCTTGGCCTTTGCCGCGGGTTTCCCCTTCGGTGCTGGCTTCACAGCCGTGGCGGCAGCGGTCGCTTTCTCGGCTGGCTTCACAGACGCCACCTTTGGCGCAGGCTTGGTCGTCGCGGCGGGCTTTTTGGTGGCGGCGGGTTTGCTGCCGCCCTTCCCCAGCCAAGGTGTCAGCAGGGGCACTTCGGTCCCGTCGATCCGCTTGACACTATCGCCGATATCCACAGCGAGCTGGACGGAGGCGTTATACTGCTGCTTGCCGCTCTCGTGGTCTTTGAGGCTGGTCAGCCCTTTCAACGGCTCCGCAGCATAGCGGCCATTTTGCGGGCCAGGCACGGGCACTTTGCCTGCGGCCAGTTCGTCGATGATCTCACTCAGGCGTGCGGCGGTCAGGTCTTCGTAATAGTCCTTGCCGATCTGGGCCATGGGCGCGTTCGCGCACGAGCCGAGGCACTCGACCTCTTCCCAAGAAAACTTGCCGTCCGCAGAGAGCGCATGCGCTTTGCCCGCGATCTTTTCCTTGCAGACGCCGATCAGGTCCTCTGCCCCACAGATCATGCAGGATAATGTCCCGCAAACCTGAATATGTGCAACGGAACCAACAGGTTGCAGCTGGAACATGAAGTAGAACGACGCCACTTCGAGCGCGCGGATATAAGCCATATCCAGCATCGCTGCGATATGTTCAATCGCAGGGCGGGTGAGCCAGCCTTCCTGCTCTTGCGCACGCCACAAAAGCGGAATGATCGCGGAGGCCTGACGGCCCGCGGGATATTTGGTGATCTGAGCTTCGGCCCATTTCTGGTTTGCGGGTGTAAACGCAAATGTCTCAGGCTGGTCGTGGTAAAGTCTGCGCAGCATCAGTTTATTCCGGTCACTTTAGCGTCATGTACATTGAGAGGAGATCACACGGATAGCACCGCTACCCGAGACCGCAACCCGACCTTCGGATTGCAGTTGCGGGGTCAATTGCAGCAATTCTTCGCGTGTAATCGTGGCATCGGTCAGAACCGCGCCCACGTTGGAGGCATTCAGCTCGCAGCCCTGCCCCTCGATCGCGGACACGAGCCGTTCTTTGGCTGTCATCACTGGGGCGACAGGTGCAGGGGCTGGCAGCGCAGGGGCCACGGCGGGCGTCACAGAGGTCGTGCGGTTGCTGCCCGTAAAGCCGCCAAAACCTTGCCGGAAATCCGTGACGGACATACAGCCCGACAAGGCCGCGGCCGACAATATCAACAGGGTGCGGTTCATCGGTCAATCTCCCCAAAAACGACATCCATCGTGCCGATAATGGCTGCGACATCGGCAAGCTGATGCCCCGTAGCCACATGATCCATCGCCTGCAGGTGCAGGTATCCAGGCGCGCGGATTTTGGCGCGATAAGGTTTGTTGGACCCGTCCGCCACCAAGAACACGCCAAACTCGCCCTTCGGCGCTTCGACGCAGGCATAAACCTCGCCCGCTGGCACGTGGAAGCCCTCGGTATAAAGTTTGAAGTGGTGGATGAGCGCCTCCATCGAGGTCTTCATCTCACCGCGTGTGGGTGGGGTCATCTTGCCGCGCGCCATCACGTCACCCTTTTCCACCCGCAGTTTTGCGATGGCTTGGCGGATGATGGATGTGGATTGGCGCATCTCTTCCATACGGCAGAGATAGCGGTCATAGCAGTCGCCGTTTTTGCCGACAGGGATTTGGAAGTCAAACTCGTCGTAGCACTCATATGGCTGCGAACGGCGCAAATCCCACGGCAGGCCAGAGCCACGCACCATCACACCAGAGAACCCCCAGTCAAGGATCTCCTGCTCGGTGATAATGCCGATATCGCAGTTGCGCTGCTTGAAAATACGGTTTTCGGTCAGCAACCCGTCGATGTCATCCACAAGTTTCGGGAACGCAATCGCCCATGTGTCGATGTCTTCGAGCAGTTGATCAGGCAGGTCCTGATGCACGCCACCGGGCCGGAAGTAAGCGGCGTGCAGACGCGCACCGCAAGCCCGCTCGTAAAACACCATCAGCTTTTCTCGCTCTTCAAAGCCCCACGAAATCGGGGTCATCGCCCCCACGTCCATCGCCTGAGTTGTGATGTTCAACAGGTGGTTGAGCACGCGGCCAATCTCGGAATAGAGCACACGAATGAGCGAGGCACGACGCGGCACATCGGTCCCTGTCAGTTTCTCAATTGCCAGACACCAAGCATGTTCCTGGTTCATTGGCGCCACATAATCGAGACGGTCAAAATATGGCAGGTTTTGCAGGTAAGTGCGGCTTTCCATCAGCTTTTCGGTGCCACGGTGCAAGAGGCCGATATGCGGATCGCACCGCTCGACAATCTCGCCGTCCAGCTCCAGCACGAGACGCAAAACCCCGTGGGCCGCAGGGTGTTGCGGACCAAAGTTGATGTTGAAATTCCTAATCTTCTGCTCGCCTGTCAGGGCGTCATTCGTGCCGTCATCGTAGTGGTTCACGCGGATATCGCCGTCCATCTTACATGCTCCTCATATCAACTCACGAAAAGTGCCCGCAGGGCACCTCCGCAAAAGCCTGCCAGCGGAAAGGCCAGCCAAATAGGTACGGCCACCCAATGTGGCGCAACATTGTATCCGTTCTTGCCGAACGAGACATTCCAGAACAGCAGAAAACCGACAACGAGTCCGCCAAAGATGGCTCCAGTCCAAATCCCGGAAGGGATCGACCTGAACGAGCCCACAAGAAAGGCCGGTGACAAGACCACCGCCGTCCCGATCACAACGACCAGCGGCACGTTCAACGGCCGTGGGGACCGCCTTGGAAGCCTCTTCAACGAATTTAACATGGGCAAGTGACCATCATTTCCCGGCCTCCTTGGCCTTGTCATCACCCGGAAGGATATATTGGGCACCCTCCCAAGGCGACATGAAATCAAACTGGCGGTATTCTTGCACGAGGCTCACTGGCTCATACACAACCCGCTTTTGCACTTCATCATAGCGCACTTCGGTATAGCCCGTCGTCGGGAAATCCTTGCGCAGCGGATAACCGCGAAAGCCGTAGTCGGTCAGGATGCGGCGCAGGTCGGGGTGGCCTGTGAACAGGATGCCGAACATGTCGAAAATCTCGCGCTCGAACCAGTTCGAGGCAGGAAAAACGTCAATAATCGACGGGACCATCTCGTCTTCGCGAATCTGGGTGCGCAGGCGGATACGGTGGTTCTGATACATCGACAGGAAATGGTAGATCACGTCAAACCGCTTGCCCCGCGTCGGGTAATCCACTGCGGTGATATCCACGAGCGTTGAAAACTTGCACGCGCTATCGGTCTTCAGAAAATCGACAAAGGACACCAAAGACGACGGCGCCACATTGACCGTCAACTCGTCATTGGCAACCTCCCAAGACAAAACGCAGTCAGAGCGCTTGAGTTCAAGGTGTGTGCCCAGTTCTTGCAGTGCTTCGGTCATCGCGTGATGTTCCCTGTGCGGCGGATTTTGCGTTGCAGTTGCAGCAGGCCGTAAAGCAGCGCCTCTGCGGTTGGAGGGCAGCCGGGGACATAGACATCCACAGGGACGATCCGGTCACAGCCGCGCACAACACTATAGGAATAGTGGTAATAGCCGCCGCCATTGGCGCAGGATCCCATCGAGATCACATAGCGCGGCTCTGGCATCTGGTCGTAAACCTTGCGTAGCGCGGGCGCCATTTTGTTGGTCAACGTGCCCGCCACGATCATCAGGTCCGACTGGCGCGGGGAGGCGCGTGGTGCTGTCCCGAACCGCTCAAGGTCGTAGCGCGGCGTGGACGTATGCATCATCTCAACCGCACAGCAGGCCAGACCAAAGGTCATCCAGTGCAACGAGCCGGTGCGCGCCCAGTTCACCATGTCGGCGGTCGAGGTCACAAGGAATCCCTTGTCCTGCAATTCCGCATTCAAAACGGCTGTGGCGTGGTCCTTGTCCAAGCCTGCGTCATTCACTCCAGTAGCGATGCCCATAAAAGCGGCTCTCCTTCGTCGAAACGTGCCCTGAGCAATGCCCAGCAATATTCTTATAGTCGGAGTATGCGGCAGGCACAAAAAGGTCAAGGTGACAGAGCACATCTGTTGGCCGTGAACGACACTTATCGGGGCCCGCCCGCCCGATGGTGTCCGCAGATTAAGCTGTCTTTAAGTGAATTGCATTAACAGGTTCGGAAAACCCGCCCACGGAGGACAATTTTGCGCACTTTGATGACAAAATCGGTTCCAGCCCGCATATTCGGGATCACAATCACGTTCGGCCTTCTTTCGCTGGCGTCGTCGGTCGGAATTTTGGTATTCGCGGCGGGTATCGGCAACGATATGGCGCGCGAAAATACCTCAAAATTGATTGAAACAACTATGAACGGGCGGCGCGATAGTTTAGCGCTTTTGGTCGGGGATTACGGGGATTGGACTGCGGCGCATGAATGGGTCGTGGCGGGTGACGCGCCCGCAGTTTATGAGAATATCGGCACAGGGGCCTCTGAAAGTGCCTCTTTCGACTTCATATATCTGCTCAATCCCGATGGCACGCCAAGCTATGTTTACGTCAATTACGTCTATGAAAGCGATCTGACCGCCTATCAGCCCGAACTCGCACAAAAGCTCGTTTCGCAAATCACTGCGTTGCCGCTGGATCCCTACAAGACGCTCACAGGATTCGCGCAGTCGGACGGACAAATCGCCATTGTCGGGATCGGGCGCATTCAACCGACGCAGATCGGCGACCTTACCCCTGAAATAACGCCGCTTATGGTTGCTGGCACATGGCTGACCGAAGAAGTCCTGAACCAAATCGGCGAGCAACTTTTGATCGACGAGTTCAGCTTGCAGTTGCCCGACGCCGATTACTGAACCGCCCCGGTTTTACCGGAGACTGTTTAGTTCTTCTTACGCGACTTTATCGAGTGTGTTCATGTTTGCATAGAACGCCTCCTCAGCTTCAGTTGGTGTGATGTATCCGATTGGTT
>JAQXBV010000049.1 GCA_029252195.1 Yoonia sp. | reverse complement strand
ATTATAACGGCCAGATGTTCTTAACCAATCTGGTTTGGAATACGCGTGGTGAGCGGCAGTGTTTTCAATTCGGTCCGCGCGATGCGCAGGATATCAGTTGGCTTTTGGCAAGCGACACCAATGCAAACGTTTCGGTGATTTCTGGCGCTTGGGCTGTGCCATTATTTCAATCGAACCGTAATTTCGCGGATATCCGCCAAGAGGCCGCGCATCTCCAGCAGGTCGAGAACGAACATATCAGCGCGCTGCGATCGCCTTGGACGAAAGCCCGCGTGCGCGTTTGGACAATGGCAGAGTTCATTCAGGCCCCGATGGAGCCGCTTCAGTTAATCGTTGACGAAATGACCGGCAAGACCGTGCGCCGCCTGACAGAGGCACCGCGTATGGTTGACCTATCAGGCTTTGCGCAGTTTTTGCAGAACCTCAAAAACCAAGGGATGCATCCATACCTCATGGGAGATTTCCCCGTGGATCCTATGCAGGTCAATTCACCACCGAAGCCCCGCAAACCCTATTTGGTCCGTTAAATGAACAACTTTGATTATTTCGTCGTGTTTGCAGAAATGCGGACTGGGTCCAACTTTTTGGAATCTAACATCAATACATTTGATGGCTTGTCGTGTTTGGGCGAGGCGTTTAATCCCCATTTTATCGGCTATCCCGAGAAACAAAATATTCTGGGTATCACCCAAAAGCAGCGCGATGCAGATCCGAATGCCCTCATTGAAAAGATCAAAAGCGCTGACGGACTGAACGGGTTTCGGTTCTTTAACAACCATGACCCGCGGGTGCTCGATATTTGTCTAACGGATCGCCGCTGCGCTAAAGTTATTTTGACGCGCAACCCTGTCGAAAGCTTTGTCAGCTGGAAGATTGCGGCGGCGACAGGGTAATGGAAACTCACAAATGTGAACCACGCCAAATCGGAGAAAATCACGTTCGGCGCACAAGAGTTTGAGGCCCACCTTGAGGCGCTTCAGGCCTTTCAGGTGATGTTACTCAATACATTGCAGCGCACGGGGCAAACAGCGTTTTACGTCGCCTATGAAGACCTGCAAGACGTCGATGTTATGAATGGTTTGGCCGAATATTTGGGCTGCTATAACCGCATTGCAGGGCTTGATAAGACGCTCAAGAAACAAAACCCGATGCCGATGTCTGAAAAGGTTTCGAACTTTGAAGACATGGAAAAATCCTTGTCGCGTTTGGATCGATTCAATCTGACACGGACGCCAAATTTTGAACCGCGTCGCGGCCCGATGATCCCGACCTTCATTGCCGCCCCCATCAGTGGCCTGCTTTACATGCCCGTCAAGTCCGGCCCCGAAGAGGCAGTTTGTGATTGGCTTGGTCGGCTGGATGGCAAAACGGCGGCAGATGTGCAGCGCGATTTTAGCCAAGGTTCCTTGCGCCAATGGAAGCGCAAGCATCCGGGGCACCGCAGTTTTTCGGTCATCCGGCACCCGCTTGCGCGCGCTCATTCGGCGTTTTGTCACCATATTTTGCAGACGGGCGAAGGCTGTTTCCGCGAAATTCGCGCGACCCTTCGCAAGGTTCACCGCTTGCCGATCCCCGATAAGGGCGCCGAACCAGAGACAGATTCCGACTATACAATGAAAGCCCATGCTGCTGCATTTTTATCGTGGTTACAGTTCCTGAAAGGGAACCTATCCGCGCAAACGGCCGTTCGTGTGGATGGTGCATGGGCCAGCCAACTGACATTGCTGCAAGGCATGGCCAACTTTGGCTTGCCAGATATGATCCTACGCGAGGATCGTATTCGTGGGGATTTTGCAATGCTCGCCGCTCAGATGGGTTTGGAGAGCATGCCAGAACCGTTACCAGTGACAGACAAATACGCGGCCCGTTTGGCTAAAATCTACAACCCAGAAATCGAAGCGGCCGCGCGTGACGCATGTCACCGCGATTACCTTGCCTTTGGATTTGGAAATTGGCGTCCGAACTAGGCGGCTTGCGTTGACTGCGCTTCTGTCAGGATCGCGTGCAGCGTGACCGGATCACTGTTCCTCCGGAGTTTCGCACAGACATCAGGGTCGCGCATCGTGCGCGCGACGAGCGCCAGCGCCTTGAGGTGTTCCACACCATGGGTTTGCGGCGCGAGCAGTGCGAACACCAGATCAACAGGTTGGCGATCAACGGCGTCGAAATTCAGCGGCTTCTCCAGCCTCAGGAAGATACCGCAAACTTTGGAGACGCTCGCCAAGCGGGCGTGAGGCAAGGCGATACCGTTGCCAACACCCGTCGGACCAAGGCCTTCGCGCTCGATAAGCGCTTCAATGACCTGTGTCGCTTTGAGGCCATAGCATGCCTCGGCGAGTTCACCCAAATCGTGGAACAGTCTCTTCTTGCTAGTACAGGAATTAACCGTTTTTACGGCGTTTGGGGTCAGGATCTCGCCAAGGTACATTTCACAACTTTCTGGCTATTCAGCCTGACCAGATCATCCCGTTGATCGCGGGTCGATCCAGCCAATATTTCCGTCGGGCCGCCTATAGACGACATTCACGCCGCCGTGTTTTTCGTTCCGGAAAACGAGGACAGGTTTGTCCGCGAGCTCCATTTGCATCACCGCTTCACCAACGGAAAGATTTTGAATTTTCTCTTCCATCTCCGCAACGATCATCGCATTCACGGTGTCGTCGTGGCCCTCATCCGATTCATCACTTGAGGCGAGGATATATGAGCCTGCGTCCGAAAGTTCAACTGGTTGCACGCGCTCCTTGTGGTGGTCCTTCAGGCGGCGCTTATATCTGCGCAATTGCTTATCCATTTTTTCGGAACAGCCGTCAAAAGCAGCATAAATTTCATTTGCCTGATCAGTTGCTTGAGCAGTCAGGCCGGTCGATAAGTGAACGACAGCCTCGCAGACGAATTGGTGCCCTGATTTTGAAAATACCACGTTGGCATCGGTCGGGCGGCCTGCATACTTGCCGAGAATACCGCTCAATTCGGTCTGAACATGTGTTTGCAGGGCTTCGCCGACATCGATTTGCTTTCCACTGATTTGATAGCGCATCGTCTCTCCAATTCTTTTTATTTGGCGCGCAACAAGTGACGGGTAATCAGCCCCTCAAAGGGTTGCCTCGCTATTTGGTGAAATTGATAACAGTCCGATTTTGTTAAATTTATCCTTACGATCAAGCAACAAGGCCTGAACAGTGCAAGGGAGTGAAATCGAGTCAGTCATCTCTTACATTTGGCGCTAACAGGAGGTGGTTTGTCAATGACGCAGTGATTAACGTCCGCAGCATTTAGCTGACGCGGAAGCTATTTCCGAGATAAACGCGCTTCACATTTTCGTCGCGTATCACTTCTTCGGTCGTTCCGCTCATCAACACTTTGCCGTCGTGCAAGATATAGGCCCGATCGACAATTTGAAGGGTCTCTTGCACGTTGTGATCCGTGATCAACACCCCGATCCCGCGGGTTTTCAGGTCCGCGACCAAGTGTCGAATTTCTGCAACAGCAATGGGATCCACGCCCGCAAAAGGCTCGTCGAGAAGCACATATTTCGGCCCTGCAGCCAGACAGCGTGCGATTTCAACCCGCCGCCGTTCACCGCCTGAGAGCGCCAAAGCAGAGGCACGTCGCAGATGTTCGATCGAAAATTCCGAGAGCAGTTCTTCAAGTCGCTCGCGCCGCCGACGCTTTTCGGGGACGGCGATTTCCAGAATTGCCATAATGTTTTCTTCGACCGTCAACCCGCGAAAGATTGACATCTCTTGCGGCAGATACCCGATTCCGAGCCGCGCCCGCCGATACATGGGCAATGTTGTGACATCCCGCCCGTCGATAATGACTTTTCCGCCTTCTGGCGTCACAAGTCCCGCGATCGAATAGAAGCACGTCGTCTTGCCAGAGCCGTTAGGCCCCAGAAGCGCCACAACTTCTCCGCGCCCAAGCGTGAGGCTCACGTCACGGATCACCAGCTTTTTGCGATAGCTCTTGCGCAGGTTGATAATTTGAAGACCTGCGTTACCGTCCTGCACGGTCAGATTTGGCGCATCAGCCATCAATTGCCACCGTCCTGCTGAAACACTGTGCGGACACGGCCAGACATTTCGGCGTTCCCTGTGGTCAGGTGGATGGTCATCTTTTCTGCTGATAGCGCGCTTGCACCTTGGGTCAAAAGGACGTTGCCCGACAGGATCAACATGCCTGTGGTCAGATTGTAATCCGCCTCGGATGCCTCAGCGGCCTCGCTTTCGGTCACAAATGTGACGTTACCCGATGCGATGAGCTGCGCGATATCACCTGTTGCTTCTGAATAGACCACGCGCACCGCACCGGCAGACAGTCGCAGATCGCCCTGACCGATGACCACGTTGCCGCTAAACACTGCGGTGCCTGTGTCTTGGTCGACGCTCAGATTATCGGCGGACACTTCGACAGGTGCTTTTGGGTTCGCGCGAATGCCGCCAAGGTTAATATTGGTTTGTGCAATTGCGGCTGTGCCAAGCAGTAGGGCGGTCAAGATGGCCATCAGTCGTGTCATTCTTTTGCGTCCTCTGCGTTTGTGTTGCTGGGAGTGTACACTAGCCGCACCCCCTCAGTGAAGAGCATCTGGTGCCCTGAGTTATCATCCGCCGATTGAAACGTTACGCGACCCGCTGTGATCTCGCCAAATGGCGCATGCACTTCGAGCGCGCCGTCAGAGCCCACAACACCTGTTTCGAGGTTCGCGGCTAGCCCGTTGGTTTCCATTGAATAGCCGTTTGACGTTTCGAGCCGCGCCAGCCCTTTAAGTTGCGCGATCTTTGCGCCACCATCAACTTCGCCCTCAACAGCCGTTACCCGCAGTTCACTTCCGTCTGGTGCGTTCACCACGAGTTTGAGCATGGCGATATTGAACCGGTCTGTCGCGTCCGGATCGATTTTTGCGGATTGCGCGGAGATCGCGATAATCGATCCGTCGTCGGCCACACCGGAAAAGCGCGGGGCGTTGATCCGTTGGTCTTGGGCGAGGGCCGCGATTTCGGCAAAGGGGATGTCGGCGGCATTCCGATTTGACCGCGCAAAAAGAAACAGTGTCGACAAAAGCCCGAGCGCGCAAAGCGGCAGGATGATCTTGGACCAACCGACGAGTTGCGAGTGAAAGTTATCGGGCGTGGCCATTGGACTAGACCACCCCAGCGCGCAAGCAGTCGTGAATATGCAAGATGCCTTGCACGCTGGCAGGCCCATTGGAGTCGACCACGAAGAGGCAGGTGATTTTACCCTCCATGACATTGATGGCCTCTGCCGCAAGCGTGTTCGGGGCTACGGTGCGCGGACTGGTCGTCATGACCTCTCCAGCAGTCATCTCAAGCAGGCCAGACATATGGCGCCGCAAGTCACCGTCGGTGATAATCCCGCAAAGCGTGCCGTCTGGATTGGTTACGCCAACAACGCCAAAGCCCTTTTGGCTGATCATAAGGAGCGTATCGCTCATCGGGCTGGTCGCGGGGATTAACGGGATGCTATCGCCGCTATGCATCAGGTCACGGACCTTCGCGAGTTTCGCGCCCAGCTTGCCGCCCGGATGGAAGTCGCGGAAGTTTTCGGGGGTA
The DNA here is from genome assembly GCA_029252195.1 of Yoonia sp. Taxonomy (GTDB): domain Bacteria; phylum Pseudomonadota; class Alphaproteobacteria; order Rhodobacterales; family Rhodobacteraceae; genus Yoonia. The sequence goes on along the minus strand of JAQXBV010000049.1, from coordinate 6,208 downwards.
AATTCGCGGTGCTCCATCAGGGCAATCGCCATCGCGTCGCCGAGTGCCAGCGTCATCGTTGTCGAGATTGTCGGCACAATCCCCGTGCCGCAGGCCTCGCCCAATTGCGGCAAGAGGATTGCCACATCGGACTGCGTTAAAAGGGTGCTTTCCGCGCGGCTCGCCACCCCGATCATGGGGATATTGAAGCGGCGCGTATAGGCGACCAGATCGGCAAGTTCGGGCGTTTCGCCGGAATTCGACAGCACAATCACGACATCGCCGCTGGTCATCATGCCCAGATCGCCGTGGCTTGCCTCTGCGGGATGCACGAAATGCGCCGGCGTGCCGGTGCTCGCAAATGTCGCAGCCATTTTGCGCGCAATATGGCCGGATTTCCCCATGCCAGAGACGATCACCCGCCCCGTGGCACCCAGCAACAGGGTAATCGCCGCGCCAAAGCTTGGGCCGAGCGAGACGCTCAGGGTTTGGAGGGCTGCGGATTCTGCATCGATGACGCGGATTGCAGAAGCAAGGAATTTGTCTGGATTTGTCATAGGTGTGCAAAAATATCTTGTTCGGGCCAGCCTGCTAAATCTAGCTGGGCTCGCATTGGGAGAAAGTCGAAACAGGCCTGCGCCATATGGGTGCGGCCTTCGCGGGCCAAAAGCCTATCGAAGGCATCACGAAGCCGATGAAGGTAGAGAACGTCGGATGCGGCATAGTCGAGTTGCGCGGCGGTGAGCTTGGCTGCGCCCCAATCGCTTTGCTGTTGTTGCTTGGAGATATCGACCCCGAGCATGTCTTGCACCAGCGTTTTCAGCCCGTGTCGATCCGTATAGGTCCGCACCAGTTTGGACGCAATTTTGGTGCAATAGACAGGCGCCGCAACAGCGCCAAAAGCATGCAACAGCGCAGCGATATCGAAACGTCCGTAGTGGAAAAGTTTCAGAACCTGCGGGTTTTCAAGCATGGCTTTGAGGTTGGGCGCATCGCTTTGTCCGATCGCAATTTGCACAAGGTGGCAGTCGCCATCGCCCCCCGACATTTGCACCAGACAAAGCCGGTCGCGATGCGGTTTGAGGCCCATCGTTTCACAGTCAATCGCGACCACAGGACCCAAATCCAGCCCATCTGGCAGGTCGTTTTGGTAAAGATGGTTTGCCATGCCGCGCCTTTTGTTCCGATACCCCTTTGCAGATAAGGGCTTCGGGCCTTATGCGCAACTCGCGAGACGTGTCAGGTCACGACATCTGGCGTGGTTCTGCCTGTGAAGGTTTCAATTCCGATGACCTCATGCGCGGCGGCGATGACATCGGCGAGCGCTGTTTGCGGATCTTGGTCGAAATTGGCGGTGTCTAGCTTTTCAAGATACAGACGCAGCGTTGCGCCGCTTGTACCAGTGCCAGAAAGCCGCACGACGAAGCGCGCACCGCCCTCGAATACAACACGCACCCCTTGTTGCGCCGACGTGCTGCCGTCAACGGGATCAAGATAGCTGTAATCATCCGCAGTGGCGACGGTGAAGGGGCCAATCTGTTGGGCCGCTAGTGTATCAAGTGACCCGCGCAGTGCAGCCATCAAGGCGTCTGCTTTCGCTGATTCAATCGCCTCGAAATCGTGGCGTGAGTAATAATTGCGCCCGAACTTCGCCCAATGGGCCTGCATCAAGTCTGGCACGGATTTGCCCGAGGCCGCCATGATATTGAGCCACATGAGAATGGCCCAAACGCCATCCTTTTCGCGCACGTGGTCAGAGCCGGTGCCAAAGCTTTCTTCGCCGCAAAGCGTGACCCGCCCGTCGTCGAGCAGATTGCCAAAGAATTTCCACCCTGTCGGCGTCTCGTAGCAGGCGATGCCCAGCGCTTCCGCCACACGGTCAACGGCGGCAGAGGTCGGCATGGAGCGCGCCACACCCTTGAGCCCTTGCGCATAGCCCGGTGCGAGGTGCGCGTTGGCTGCGATCACGGCAAGGCTGTCAGAGGGGCTGACGTAGCAGCTTGGCCCGACAACCATGTTGCGGTCGCCGTCGCCGTCGGACGCTGCACCAAATGCTGGGGCGTTCGCGCCCATCATTTCGGCCATCAACTCATGTGCCCACGTCGGGTTCGGATCAGGGTGCATGCCGCCGAAATCGGGCAGGGGCGTGCCATGCACAACAGAGCCTGTAGGCGCGCCGAGCAGGTCTTCGATAATGGCTTTTGCATATGGCCCTGTGATTGCGTTCATCGCGTCAAACCGGATTCTGGCGCCGCCTTGGATCATCGCCTTGATTGCAGGGAAATCGAACAGGGTTTGCATCAGGTCGACATAGGCCGCGACGGGGTCAACGATCTCTACAAGCATCTCGCCCAAAGTGCTTGTGCCGCTTGTGCTAAGGTCGACGTCTGTCGCTTCCCAGATGTGATAGGCCATGATCTCTTTGGTGCGGGCAAACATTGCGTTAGTGACTGACTCGGGCGCTGGGCCGCCATTGGACATGTTGAACTTGATCCCGAAATCTTCGTCGATGCCGCCGGGGTTGTGGCTTGCCGACAGGATCACGCCGCCGTCGGTTTTCATGGAGCGGATCAGGTGCGAGGCGGCAGGGGTCGACAGGAGCGCATTTTGTCCCGCTATCACTTTTGCGGCGCCATTTGCCGCTGCCATACGCAAAATGACCTGCGTCGCACGGTCGTTGAAATACCGCCCGTCGCCACCCACAACCAATGTCTTGCCCGCGACCCCGCCAATGCCATCAAACATCGCTTGTACGAAGTTCTCAAGATAATGCGGTCCCATGAAGATACGGGTTTTCTTGCGCAGACCTGATGTACCTGGCTTTTGGCCCTCAATGGGGGCAGTTGTGATTGTCAACTTAGACATGGGGATTCTCCCTTAGGTGACCGAGGTCAGCACGAAAACGCAGACAGATGCGGCATGGATAATTGTCGATGGTCCCGTAATGCACAGCGGACCGTCTTTTGGCGCAGACGTATCAAGAACAAGTTCCCACGCCTTACCCTGCGCGATAGGGGGCATGGTCACAACGATGTCCGCGTCGTTGTTTACGACCAAGAACACGACATCTTCAGAGGCCGAATAATAGGGCGTTGTCGAGGAGGTGCGCACTTCGACGCAGATGGATTTGGTCTCGTCGCTTTCCCACTCTTCGCGCGTAGGCACCTTGCCGCTGGGTAGGCGCCAAAACACATCCGGCTTGCCGTCAGCATGGCGCGGGCGTGCATGCAAAAAGCGCCGTTGGCGAAGCACTTTGTGATCGCGCCGCAACTTGGTCAACCGTTGCACAAAAGCGAGCAGATCTTCATCTGCGTGATCCCAGTTGACCCAGCCGATGGGGTTGTCCTGGCCGAATGTATTGTTGTTCCCGCCCTGCGAGTTGCCAATCTCATCACCTGACAAAAGCATCGGCGTGCCCTGTGACAGAAGCGCGGTCGCTAGAATATTGCGCTGGCGTTGTGCGCGTGCGGCTTCGATAGCGGGGTCTGCTGACGGCCCCTCGATACCCATATTGGCGGAGTAGTTGTCGTCTTTGCCGTCGCGGTTGTCTTCGCCATTATCTTCGTTGTACTTGTGATTGTAGCTAACCAAATCGCGCAGCGTCATGCCATCGTGGCAGGTCACAAAGTTGATCGAAGACGTCGCGGCGCGCCCCGAGTGGTCAAATGTATTTGCGCTGCCAAGCAGGCGCTTGCCCAGTTGCGCGGTCATGCCCGCGTCACCACGCCAGAACTTGCGAATACCATCCCGATATTTGTCGTTATATTCGAGGAAAGGATGTGGCCAGTTGCCCAGTTGATAGCCGCCAGGCCCCAGATCCCAAGGTTCGGCAATCAATTTGACGCCACTCAGGACCGGGTCTTGACTGATTGCATCCAGAAAGCCGTCTTTGCGGTTGAAGCCTTCAATCTCGCGCCCAAGGACGGTAGCGAGATCAAAGCGGAACCCGTCGACATGCATGACTTCGACCCAATAGCGCAGGCTGTCCATGATCATGCGCAGCACCATCGGGTGCCGCACATTCAGCGTGTTCCCCGTGCCTGTATCGTTGATGTAATAGCGGCCTTCGTTGAGTAAGCGGTAATACGACAGGTTATCGAGCCCACGAAACGACAGCGTCGGTCCAAGGTGGTTGCCCTCGCCGCTGTGGTTATAGACCACGTCGAGAATGACCTCGATGCCAGCGGCATGAAAGCGCCGCACCATCGCCTGAAATTCCCAGATGCCGGCCTGATCCATGTAGCGCGGTTCAGGCGCGAAAAAGCCGATCGATTGGTAGCCCCAGAAATTTTTAAGCCCCGCATCAATCAGGAATTTATCGTCAAGAAAGGCGTGAACGGGCAAAAGCTGCACCGTCGTGACACCCAATTTGACAAGGTGGTCGAGGACAGGTTCGCTGGCCATGCCCAAAAACTTGCCGCGCTCGCCCGCTTGCAGGCCAGGGAATTCGGCGGTCATGCCTTTGACATGCGCCTCATAGATAAGGGTGTCAGACAGGCTCGCCTTGGGGGGGGCATCGGCGCCCCACTGGAAACTCGGATCAACAACAACCGAGCGCTGCACAAAGTCGGCGCTATCGCGCGGATCGAAGCTGAGATCGGCTGCCTTCGCACCGATCGTATAGCCCATGATCGCATCGTTCCAATCCAGTTTGCCCATCAGTCTTTTGGCGTAGGGGTCAAGCAGAAGCTTGTTGGGGTTGAACCGGTGCCCCTCTTCGGGCGCATAGGGGCCGTGCACGCGGTAGCCATAACAAGTGCCGGGCGTCAGTCCGGCGATATAGATGTGCCAGACATCACCGTCCCGCTCAAGAAGCTGGATGCGCGCAATCTCGTTGCGGCCCGATTTATCAAAGAGGCAAAGCTCCACCTCCGCGGCGTGTTCCGAGAACACTGCAAAGTTGACGCCCTCGCCGTCGAAGGTCGCGCCAATCGGGGACGAACGCCCCGCAGACATGGAGTGGTTTCGCAGTGTCTTGGGCAGGTCGTGTTTCACTTCAATGTTCACGCAGTCATTCTTTCATAGAGGGCGGCATAGGCTGCAGATGACGTACCCCATCCTAGCTCTTGGGACATTCCGTAAACAATGGGCAAAGGCCATGCGGTCAATCGGGTGAAACTGGAAACCGGTCGCCGCGCCCGCGCTTTGCGCCATCAGGTTGGCGTTGATCACGCTATCGGCGAGGCCGCCCGTCGCGGCCACGACGGGGACAGTGCCATAGCGCAGCCCGTAGAGTTGGGTCAGCCCGCATGGCTCGAACCGCGAAGGCACCAGCACGATATCGCCGCCGCCGAACATGCGGTGCGAAAGCGCTTTATCATAGCCGATCCGCAGCCCGACTTTGCCCGGATGATTGCGCGATAGACTGCGCATCGAACCCTCAATTGCGGGATCGCCGCTGCCCAAAATGGCCAAGCCACCGCCTGACGCGATAAACTCATCAGCGGTATCGGCAATCAGGTCCATCCCCTTTTGCGAGGTCAGGCGACTGACGATGATGGCCAGTGGACCGTTGATTTCGGACAGTCCGAATTCAGCCACCAGAGCTTTGCGATTTAAGGCTTTTGGCCGAATAGGGGGCAATTTCAAGGTCGATTTCAGGGTTCCAAACGTTTGTATCAATCCCGTTGAGCACGCCTGTCAGGTCGGACGCGCGTGAGGCAATGACCCCTTCGAGGCCCATCCCGAACTCTGGGCGCATCAATTCGGCCGCGTAGGTTGGGCTGACGGTTGTGATCGCGTCTGACGTCACCAGACCTGCCTTGAGCGTGCTGATTTGCCCCCAATATTCCAGATCACCAGAGGTATAGGCCGCAAGCGGCAGCCCCATCGCAACCAGCATCGCGGCGGGCGCGAGATCTTGAAACGCAATGTTGTGCACGGTCAGCACAGTGCGCACGTCATGTGCGGGACCATATTGCAGATAGGTTGGCGCAAGGCCGGCTTGCCAGTCGTGTGCGTGCAAAATATCTGGCTTCCAGCCGTCGTCGCATCCTTTGCGTGCGATTTCGGCGGCAGCAAAGGAAAGCGCTGCAAACCGCAGCGGATTGTCCGGAAAATCGGTCGGATTGCCGTACGGCCCGCCTTGCCGGTCATAAAGGTGCGGCGCGTCAGTACAGACGTGTGAACGCCATAAAGCTAGTTGGATGCAACTTCACACATGATCGCTCATCAGTCCTTCACTACAGTAACATGGGGTGTAGGGTATTGGTGCTGTTACTGTGTTACT
>JAQXBV010000048.1 GCA_029252195.1 Yoonia sp. | reverse complement strand
CGAGATCAATATTTGAAACTGGATAAGTGACTAGTCCTGGTTTCATTTTTGGTGAACAAACCATTAAAGGTACTCTTGCTGAACCTTCATAAAAAGACATTTTAAACCAAAGTCCTCTCTCACCCAGCATATCCCCATGATCAGATAAAAACAGAATTGTTGCTTCTTGTTTTGTAGTCTCTAAAGCTTCTAAAATCTCACCAATTTTATCATCAAGATAACTGATATTTGCGAAATAGGCACGCCTTGACCGCTTTATATCATCATCAGTAATATCAAAATCCCGCCAATTATTGGCATCAAAGATACGTTTTGAATGGGGGTCATGATTTTCGTATTCAAATGCAGAAACTGTGGGCATTAAATGTGCACAATCTTCGTACAAATCCCAATATTTTTTTCTTGCAATATATGGATCATGTGGATGCGTAAAGCTAACGGTCAAAGACCATGGGCGGTTATCTTTACCCTTAGAAAGATCATAAATTTTTCGTTTTGCATTGTATGCCACTTCATCATCATATTCCATTTGATTAGAAATCTCAGCAATACCTGAGCCCGTTACTGAACCCATATTATGATACCACCAATCTATTCTTTCACCTGGTTTGCGATAATCTGGTGTCCAGCCAAAGTCAGCGGGATAAATATCTGTTGTTAAGCGTTCTTCAAAACCATGCATTTGATCAGGTCCAACAAAATGCATTTTTCCAGACAGACATGTTTGATACCCAGCGCGTCGCAAATGGTGGGCATAAGTGGGTATGTCTGATGAAAATTCAGCTGCATTGTCATACACTCTTGATTTTGATGGTAACAAACCTGACATGAATGATGCCCTGCCGGGTGCACACAAAGGAGAAGCAGTATAGCAATTTTTAAATCTAGTAGATTTTTCAGCTAATTTTTTTAAATTTGGAGCGTGAAGCCAATCTGCTGGTCCATCTGGAAAAAATGTTCCGTTTAATTGATCTACCATGAAAATTAATAAATTTGGTTTTGTCATTAGGGTGCCTATTAAAAAACAATTCATTTCAAAATTACAGATATAAATGTAATATTTGTAACAGTAATATTTTAATGTTTAAAAGCGATACAATATTTAAATAATTTATTTTTGTGGAAAACCACCACTTTTATACAAACTTTAGAAAAGTGGTGAGCCGGTCGGGGCTCGAACCCGAGACCTACTGATTAAAAGTCAGTTGCTCTACCAACTGAGCTACCGGCCCACTAGGCGGCTATCTAGAAAAGCGAACGACTGGGGTCAACCCCACAAATGCGCCAACCACTGGATTCATTTCGGGACAGGGTCTATATGCACACTTATGACCAAAAAAACTTCGCCATTTCTGCCATTTATGAAGATGCACGGCCTTGGCAACGATTTTGTCGTTGTTGATGAGCGTGGCGTCACCCCCCTTGTTGATTCGATAATTGCCATTGCAATGGCGGATCGTCATCGCGGTGTCGGCTATGATCAGCTCGCTGTTTTGTCGGATCGTGAGGGATCTGATGTGCATCTGACGTTTTGGAATGCCGATGGCTCGCAATCTGCCGCTTGTGGCAATGCGACTCGCTGTGTGGCGCGCTATCTGATGGATGAGACGGAGAAAGATTCGCTCACCATCACGACGGATCGTGGCACGTTGTTTGCGATTGATGCGGGTGACGGTTTGGTTTCGGTCAATATGGGTCAGCCTCAGCTTGCGTGGCACGAAATTCCGCTCGCCTCCGAGATGGATACGTTGTCGCTGCCGATAGAAGGCGCACCTGTTGCGACGGGCATGGGCAACCCGCATTGCACGTTTTTTGTGGATGATGCCGAAACCGTCGATCTGGCCGCACGCGGCGCCGCGATTGAACACCATCCGCTTTTCCCGCAGCGCACCAATGTGCAGTTCGCGTCCCTGATTGCCCCCGATCACTTGCGGATGCGCGTTTGGGAGCGGGGCGTTGGCGTGACACTGGCCTCTGGGTCCTCGTCTTGTGCCACTGCGGTCGCCGCTGCACGGCGCGGGATCACGGGCCGCAAAGTCCGCATTGATCTGGACGGCGGCACGCTGATGATCGACTGGCGCGACGACGGCGTTTGGATGACGGGCGGCACAGCACATGTATTCGACGGCATGTGGAAGCTATGAGCGCGCCGATATTCTCCAACCACGGCTGTCGCCTGAACGCCTATGAAACCGAGGCGATGAAGGAACTCGCGACCTCTGCGGGGGTCGAGAATGCGATTATCATCAACACCTGCGCTGTGACCGCCGAAGCCGTGCGCAAGGCCAAACAAGACATCCGCAAACAGCGCCGCGCCAATCCGGATGCCCGGATCATTGTGACGGGTTGTGCCGCGCAGACCGAACCCAAGACCTTCTCGGATATGCCAGAGGTGAATGTCGTCATCGGCAATACCGAAAAGATGAACCCAGCGACATGGGCGGGGCTGGCCCCTGATCTGATTGGCAAGACAGAGGCCGTGCAGGTCGACGACATCATGTCCGTGACAGAAACCGCTGGCCATCTGATCGACGGGTTCGGCACCCGCTCTCGCGCCTATGTGCAGGTTCAGAACGGCTGCGATCACCGCTGCACGTTCTGCATTATTCCTTACGGGCGCGGCAATTCGCGCTCTGTCCCTGCGGGTGTTGTGGTCGATCAGATCAAGCGCTTGGTGGATAAAGGCTATAACGAAGTCGTTCTCACGGGCGTCGATTTGACGTCATGGGGCGCCGATTTGCCCGCCGCGCCCAAACTTGGCGATCTAGTCATGCGTATTCTCAAGCTGATCCCCGATCTGCCCCGCTTGCGGATCAGTTCAATCGACAGCATCGAGGTGGATGAAAACCTCATGCAGGCCATCGCGACCGAACCCCGCCTGATGCCGCACCTCCATCTGTCATTGCAGCACGGCGACGATATGATCCTCAAGCGGATGAAGCGGCGGCATTTGCGTGACGATGCGATCCGGTTCTGTGAAGAGGCGAGCAAACTGCGCCCAGACATGACCTATGGGGCGGATATTATCGCGGGCTTCCCGACCGAGACAGAAGCGATGTTCCTGAACTCACTGGCCCTTGTGAAGGACTGCAACCTGACATGGCTGCACGTCTTCCCCTATTCGGCACGGATCGGCACCCCCGCCGCTCGCATGCCTGCGGTGAACGGCATGCTGATCAAAGACCGCGCCGCGCGATTGCGGGCGGCCGGTGAGGCGCAAGTGGCAAGTCACCTGACTGCGCAAATCGGCAAAACACATCAGATTTTGATGGAAAGCCCGCGCATGGGGCGGACAGCGCAATTCACCGAAGTCTGCTTTGATGCCGATCAGCCCGAAAGCCAGATCGTGACCGCCACCATTGCCGGATCACGCGGCACCCAGCTTTTCGCTTTTACCTAAATACTCCCGCCGGAGGCTCCGCCACTTGCCACACACACCCATCCTTTGGTCATTCAGGCGCTGCCCCTATGCGATGCGCGCACGGCTGGCGGTGAAAGCAAGCGGTGTGGAGGTCAACTTGCGCGAAATTCTCTTGCGAGACAAACCAGCGGCGATGCTCGCGGCGTCTCCCAAGGGGACCGTGCCGGTGCTGCAAACCGACACAGGCGTGATCGACGAAAGCTTTGACGTGATGCGCTGGGCCTTGGCGCAGAACGACCCGCAAGGCTGGCTCAGGATGCCCAACGCAGGGTTTGACCTGATCGCCGAGGCCGATGGTTCGTTCAAAAGCGCTCTTGATCGCTATAAATACCATGTGCGCCATGTGGACGGCACCCGCGAAGTGGCGCAATCCGAAGGGGCGGCGTTTTTGTGGAAACTGGACGGGATACTTGCGGGGCAAGACTGGCTCTATGGCACACAATCCTTGGCGGATATGGCAATTCTGCCGTTTGTACGACAGTTCGCGAACGCGGATCGGGCGTGGTTTGACCTTCAGGAGTGGGGCAGTCTCTTGCGTTGGCTCAATGCCTTTACCCAATCCGACGGCTTTGCCGCGGTGATGGTGAAATACGCCCCTTGGCAAGCGGGCGAAGATGGCGTTTTCTTCTAGCACACTCAAAAGGAGCAATCTGATGAAACTGCTGATGTCCCCGTCTTCACCCTATGTGCGCAAAGTGCGTGTTTTGCTGCGCGAGGCCAATTTGTTGGACACGGTCGAAGAAATCGAGGTTTCAACCAATGCACTTGCCACCGATCCAAGCGTGATCGCCGCAAACCCAACCGGCCGCATTCCCGCGCTTTTGCGCGGCAGCGGGCCTGCGGTGTTCGACAGTCGGGTGATCACTCGGTTCCTGGATGATCACGCGGGCGCGGGCCTCTATCCGCAGGGTCGGATCTGGGAGGTGTTGACGCTCGAGGCGTTGGCCGACGGTATTATGGATTCGGCAGTCGGGATTACCTATGAGATGCGGCTGCGCCCCGCCGACAAGCAATACGACGTCTGGATGGATGCCCATTGGGATAAAGTCGCACGCGCCGTCGCCGCGATCAACGAACGCTGGATGAGCCACCTCGCAGGGCCGCTCGATATGGCGCAAATTGGTGTGGCCTGCGCTCTGGGATACCTCGACCTGCGGCACGACGCGCGTGGCTGGCGCAACCGGAATGAGGCCCTTGCGGCATGGTATGCAGACTTTGTGAAACGTGACAGTATGGCAGCCACAACTCCGTAGAATGGGTTTTAACCCATCATCCGTTTAACCCAGAAACGTCCAGCTTTCGGCACCGTCAAACAGCCGGACAGGAATGTCGCGAATCTCTTTTGGGTCACACATGCGCATATTGGCGGCCATATTTTGCGGGCTTGTCTCTTCCAGTCCCGCCCAATGTGTGGTGCAGCCGCAGGTCTTGCAGGTATGAAAGGCAAGCCCCTTGTCGCCCCAGACATAGGCAATCGTGGCATCCGGTGCGGCATAAACGGTGATCTTGCCCTCCGGCCCATGCGCCCAAAGCGGGCTCAGACGCCTGCAAATGCTGCAATTGCACTGCACGAGCCGCGTCGGGCGCCCATCAAAAGTGAATTTAACCGCGCCGCAATGACAGCTTCCGTTCATCAACTGTTTGTCCTTTTGCTTCATCTGTGTAGTCTTATCACACCTGCGCCCTATTGTCCGCTGGACGGATTGGGTTTTGAAAGCTAAACAACGCCAGAATGGGTAATGGGTAACCATTATTTGATTTTTCGTGCGGGTCGACGGGCCCCAAACATCGGAGATGCACCTCGTGTCACATGCAGACGACCATCAGGGTACACGCCGCGACTTTATCTACTATGCAACCGCAGGTGCGGGCGCAGTAGTGACAGGCGCAGCGGTATGGCCCCTAGTCAACCAAATGAACCCTTCCGCTGACGTTCTTGCGCTGGCCTCAATTCGCGTTGATATCAGCGTCGTTGATCCAGGCACGCAGCTTACAGTGCTGTGGCAAGGTAAGCCGGTCTTTATCCGCGCCCGCACAGAAGAAGAAATTGCGGCAGCCCGCGCTGTTGATCTGGCCGATTTGCCAGACCAGAACGCAGAGAACGCGAACGCTGTCGCCGGCGCCGACGCGTCCGATGAAAACCGCGCACTCTCCGAAGATGGCGTTTGGCTCGTGCAGATGGGTGTTTGCACCCACCTCGGCTGTGTGCCTTTGGGCGAGCAGGGCGACTTTGGCGGTTGGTTCTGCCCGTGCCATGGTTCGCACTATGATACGTCTGGTCGTATCCGCAAAGGTCCAGCACCGCGCAACCTTCCTGTTCCTGTTGCGTCCTTCGTTGACGCCACAACAATTCAACTCGGTTAAGGAGAGCAACCCATGTCCGGTATTCCCCACGACCATTACGAGCCGAAGTCGAACTTCACCAAAGGTGTTGAAGCGCGTCTTCCAATCCTTGGCTTGCTGTACACAACTATCATGGCGCCGACGCCAAAGAACCTTAACTGGATGTGGATTTGGGGCATTGTCCTGACATTCACATTGGCACTGCAGATCATCACAGGCATAGTCCTCGTGATGCACTACACGCCACACGTTGATATGGCCTTTGCGTCAGTCGAACACATCATGCGCGACGTCAACGGCGGTCATATGATCCGTTACTTCCACATGAACGGCGCGTCCTTGTTCTTCCTTGCTGTTTACATGCACATTTTCCGCGGCCTCTACTACGGTTCCTATAAGGCACCACGTGAGATCACATGGATCATCGGCATGCTTATTTATCTGATGATGATGGGCGCAGGTTTCATGGGTTACGTTCTCCCATGGGGTCAGATGTCGTTCCACGGTACTGCGGTTATCACTGGCCTGTTCGGTGCGATCCCGTTCATCGGTGAATCACTTCAGACATGGCTTTTGGGCGCTGGCGCTGTTGGTCAACCTGCGTTGAACCGCTTCTTCTCGCTGCACTATTTGCTGCCATTTATCATCGCTGGTCTTGTGATCGTTCACATCTGGGCATTCCACAACACAGGCAACAACAACCCAACTGGTGTTGAAGTCCGTCGTGGCAGCGTCGCAGAAGCCAAGAAAGACACGCTGCCTTTCTGGCCATACTTCGTGATCAAAGACCTCTTCGCATTGGCTGTGATCCTCACTGTGTTCATGGCAGTTGTCGGCTTCATGCCAAACTACCTTGGCCACCCAGACAACTACATCCCAGCAAACGCGCTTGTGACGCCTGCACACATCGTGCCTGAGTGGTACTTCTTGCCATTCTACGCGATCCTGCGTGCTTTCACTGCGGATGTATGGGTTGTTCAAATCGTCAACTTACTCAGCTTCGGCATCATCGACGCCAAGTTCTTTGGTGTGTTGGCAATGTTTGGCGCGATCTTTGTGATGGCTTTGGCGCCTTGGCTTGATACATCCTCGGTGCGCTCCGGTCGCTTCCGTCCGATGTTCAAGTGGTGGTTCGCCTTGCTTGCAGTCGACTTTGTCGTCTTGATGTGGGTCGGTGCGATGCCAACTGACGGGATCTATCCGTACATCTCATTGCTGGGTGCAACCTATTGGTTCGCTTACTTCCTGATCATCCTCCCACTCTTGGGTGTGATCGAGAAGCCACTACCGATGCCAGCCACAATCGAAGATGACTTTAATGCGCACTACGGTCCAAAAGCTGGCGGTAAAACCGCTACGCCGGCCGAGTGAGGAAAGGACCAATGATGATGTTCCGCAAACTCACCCTTGCAGCCGTTCTGGCACTCTCTGCCAATACGGCTGTCGCCGCCGGTTCCGAAGTGCATATCGAAGACTTCGCCTTCTCTTTCGAAGGTCCATTCGGCTCTTACGATGAAAACCAGCTTCAGCGCGGCTTGAAGATCTACACCGAAGTGTGCGCTGCATGCCACGGTTTGAAACTGGTGTCGTTCCGTAACCTTCACGATGAAGGCGGGCCGGCGCTGCCAGAAGATCAGATGCGCGCTTACGCCGCGGGTATCGAAGTGTTCGATCAGTCGATGAACGACGGCGAAGGCGACTTCCGCCCAGCAACCCCGGCAGACAAATTCCCTGCAAACACAGGCGCCGGCGCACCTGATCTGTCTTTGATGGCAAAGGCCCGTGCTGGTTTCCATGGTCCATACGGCACTGGTATGAACCAGCTGTTTAAAGGCATGGGCGGCGCGGAATATATTGCATCGTTGATGGTTGGATACGAAGAGGATCCGGCCTGTGCGCCTGAAGGTTTTGAAGGCTCGTACAACTCTGCATTCGCTGCTGGTGGTTTCCCAGAAGAGTGCATTGACGAGCATGGCCACCACACCGTGCCCGGCTCTTGGATCGCCATGGGTCAGCCGCTTTATGGTGATGATGTTGAATTCGACGATGGTCATTCAACAGAGCTGCACCACGAAGCAGAGGACGTTGCTGCCTTCTTGATGTGGGCAGCCGAGCCAAAGATGATGGCGCGCAAGCAGGCGGGCCTGACAGGCGTGATCTTCTTGGCGCTTCTGTCCGTGCTGCTTTACCTTACAAACAAGCGTTTGTGGGCGCCGCATAAGCACAAAGAAGACTAAATCGCTTCGGATGTGAAATTCAAAAGGCCCGCCAGTTTGGTGGGCCTTTTTCGTTACTGCGCTGGATGGATTTTAACCCATCTTGCCAAGATAATCGCGCAGGCCCTCAGGGGGATTGCCGAAGAAATCAGCCGTCGCAACAGGCGGCGCGACAATTCCATCACCGACCCAAACGACCTGATCCGCGATCCGTTTGGCGTCATTCGGATCATGCGTCACCATCAAAACAGTGCAGCCGCGATCTTCCGTCAAAACCGCTGACGTCAGGTCCAGCATCTCATGTTTCAAACCGGGGCCAAGTGCCGCAAATGGCTCGTCTAGCAACACAATCGGCTGCCCCGCAAGGAGCGTTCTCGCCAACGCCGCGCGGCTTTGCTGCCCGCCCGAGAGCGCCGCAGGCTTGCGGTCCTCGTATCCTGCCATCCCGACCCGTCCAAGCACTGCACTCACAACCTGTCGTTCGACGTCGTTGAGCTTGCGGTTCAACCGTAAGCCAAGCCCGACATTTTCGCAAATTGTCAGATGCGGGAACAGATTGTTGTCCTGAAAAATCATGCTGACAGGACGCTTTGCAGGTGGCAGCGCATCGATCCGATCACCATCCAGCTTTATCACCCCGACGTTCGCAACAAACCCGGCAATCGCATTAAGGAATGTTGATTTCCCCGCGCCGGAAGGACCCATCACTGCCGTCACCCCGACGCCGATGCGCAGGGTCGCCGTGAGCTGAAAGTCATCTTGCCGAACGGTGAGGGCCTCAAGTGTCAGCATCTGCAGGTCCTCCGCGATCGCATATCCAAAAAAGCGCAAAACTCAGCGTGAGCAACAAAAGCGCTGCGCCCGACGCCGCCTCAGTTTTATAGGCGCCCATGAGCCGATACATCGCAAGCGGCAACGTCTCTTGGGCGTCGCCCGCAAAAAGCGCGATAACACCGAGATCACCCATCGAAAGCGCGGCCGCTAGCCCTGCTCCGAATCCAATCGGGGCCCGCAGTCGCGGCAAGACGATCAACCTCAGCCATGTCCATTGCGTCATGCCTAAAGACGCACCAAGTCGCCCGAAGTCGGCCTCGATTTTGGCAACGGCAGGGCCAATTGACCGCAGCACGAAGGGCAAAGCTAGCACCGCATTGACCAGAACTGTAATCGGCAGCGCAAGCTTTGCAGGGCTGACGAATGGATAGACGAGCAGGAACAATCCTGTCCCGACCACAAGCGACGAGGCCGCGAGCGGTAACACCCCAGTGATCGCGACAAGCCGTCCAGCCCGCAGCGCCAAGGCCAACGCCAAGAGTGTGCAAAGCATCGCCGAGCAAAGCGCCACGATGACCGATCTCACAGCCGCCTGCCATACTTCGGGCGGCAGGCTGAACATGCCCGCGAGGCCCCGCAACACGATCATCCCCAGAGGCAAGAGCAGGAACATCGCCGCGAGACCAATGATCAAGGCGTCTCTTTTGACGCCTCCGTCCCACCGCTGCACCGCGCGGTCCAAGCCTGCGCCCGTCAGCTCCGGACCAGTGATCCCCCACGCGAACAGCGCTGCGATTGCGCATATGCCGAACTGGATCAGCGCCAGAAGAGCAGCCCGCCCGAGATCAAAATCGAACCTAAGCGCCTGATAGATTGCAAGTTCAACGGTCGTCGCCTTCGGTCCGCCCCCAAGGGTCAATGCGACCGCGAAACTGGTGAGGCAGATCAGGAAAACTACAAGGAAGGCCGGAGGCAACACACCCCGCAACATCGGCCACTCGATAAGCCGGCCGATGGGTGCCCCCAGTGACGCCGCCAACCGGAATCGCTCTGATGGGACAGAGAGCCAGCCCTGCAAGATCAGGCGCGTCACGAGTGGCATATTGAAGAAAACATGCGCAAGAACGACTCCGTGAAAGCCGTAAATCGAAACCTCTTGCAGGCCGAAATAGCCCAATGCGTTATTGAGTACCCCATTGCGCCCGAACACCATAATCAACCCCAAGACGGCAACGATGACGGGCAGCAAGAAAGGTGCGCCGAGCAATGTGATGATGGCGCTTCGCCCCCTGAATTGCCGCCGCGCAAGCGCACGCGCCACGGGGATCGCGAGCAGGCAGCTCAGGGCCGCTGAAACGAAAGCTTGGGCGACTGTGAAGCGGATCGCGGCCCAATCGGCAACCGCGAGTCCGGTTTGAAATTCGGCACGCACGGCCACGGCACAAAGCGTGCCGAGCATGAGCGCCAACACCAGCCCAGCGACAATGCCGCCGGGCCAGCGTGGATTTATTGCGACAGGGCTGTGCGCCATGCTTCAAGTGCCGCTGGACGCACTGCAAGCGCCTCGTCCGAAGACAAAAGCAATGCTTTGTTTGGCGTGATCAGCACATCGAATCCTTTTGGCAAACCTTCCACAGGTGCGACGGCGGGATACATCCAGTTCGTCGTCGGGATGATGGATTGGAACGCATCAGACACCATGAACTCCATGAAGGCCGCGGCCAATTCAGGCTGATCAGTGCCTGCGACTTTGCCTGCGACCTCGACCTGCATGTAGTGGCCTTCGTCAAATGCCCAAGCCACTTTGCTGTCATCCTCTTCTGCGATCAGGTGGTAAGCGGGCGAGGTTGTGTAGGACAGCACCGCGTCGGCTTCACCTTCGAGGAACAGCCCGTAGGCCTCCGACCACCCCGGGGTGACGGTGATGATGTTGTCTGCAAGGTCAGCCCAGAGAGCTGGTGCCGCGTCGCCGTAACCCGCTTGCACCCACATCAACAGGCCAAGCCCCGGTGTAGAGGAGCGCGGATCCTGGATCACGATTTTGATGTCACTGTCTGCAAGCGCACGCAGGGACGTCGGCGCCTCGGCACCTTTGTTGCCGACAAAGGCGAAATAGCCCCAATCGAACGGCAGGAAGTCCGCGTCATCCCAAGCGATGGGCAAAGCCAGATCAGCTGTGACACCATGTGGCGCAAAAAGGCCTGTTTCGCGGGCCGCCGCCGTCAGGTTGGTATCGAGACCAAGAACGACATCCGCCTGCGTGCTTGGCCCCTCAAGCTGCAAACGTGCGAGCAAAGCTGCGCCATCGCCTGCACCCACGAATTGCAGGTCGCACCCGCATGTCTCTTCAAAGGCGGCCTCTACCGCAGGGCCGGGCCCCCATTCGCTGGTAAAGCTGTCATAAGTCAAAACAGTCAGCACGGGCGTCTCGGCTATGGCAGGTGTTGCCATAGAAAGGGCCGCAGCAGCTGTCAGAATGATTGGGTTTTGCATCATATCCTCCAAATGCGACGGGCGGATTGGGGGACAGCGTGATTGCCGGACCTTCCCTCCGCCGGTCTTAACCGGTTCAGGTTCAACGGGTCCGCTTGCGCATCTCAGCCAGATTGGCCCCCCGAGGTACCGCTTTGGTAGAGCGAAAAATTTGAGATGGCAAGGGGGGGATGCTGAGCGCCTTTTTGGTCTAAAGGCATATGGCGGAAACTATCCCAAAATATCGCGTGCAATGCGATCAAAAATTGCCGCGCCAATCGGGATAAGGTCGTCCGGAAAATCAAAGTCGGGATTGTGTAAAGAGGCATGGTCAACACCTGACCCCAAAAAGAGCATTGCGGCCTTGGCGCTCCATCCGAAGACCCCAAAATCTTCGGAGGCCCGCATTGGCAACCCGTCTTCGTTCTGTGAAACACCAATCGCCGATATGGCTTTCTGCGCAAGTGCAGTCGCCTCGGCATTGTTAATCGATGCGGCGAAGATGTCGTGCTCGGAAAAGGTGACTTTCAACCTTTCCGCCGTGGCAGCAGCGGTCGCCAAGGACCGCGCGGCGCCCACCATCTCGGCCATCGCGGCATCCTCCGCTGCCCGCAGCGTCACATAAATCACCCCTTCAGAAGGCGCGATCCCAAATGTCGGCTCTCCAAGATGCGCATGGGTTACGGTGACCAATCTGAAGTTTTCATCGAGCGTGGCGCCCGTTCCTAATCCACCCAAAGCGGGGATCAAGGTGGACATCGCCAGTGCCGGTGAGCGGCCCATGTCAGGCTCTGCCGCATGGGCCGTTTTTCCAGTCGAATGGATGGCCAAACCTTGTGATGCGCAGTTAATCAAGCCAACGCGCGTCGATACATGCCCAAAGGGCTTGGCAGGCTCGTTATGAATGGCGAAAGCCCAATCGGGCGTGATTTGCGCGAACGCTGTGTCGGCCACGACAGCCCGCGCCCCGCTCCCGTCCTCCTCGGCAGGTTGAAACATCAGCACGACACGGCCCTTGGTAACAGGGGTGCGCGCAATCAGTCGCCCGAGCGCCAATAGCATCGTCATATGTCCGTCATGCCCGCACAGATGCCCCTTGCCTGCAACTTCCGATTTCCAAGGTACAGCCGTGAGTTCAGGGATCGGGAGCGCATCGAGTTCCGCGCGAAAAAGGACAGTGGGGCCCGCGACGGTGCTGTCAAAAACTGCCGCAACACCCTGCCCGCCCAGACCTGTCAAAATGCGGGTAGGGCTTAGATCGCGCAGCGCTGCAACCACAGTTTTTGCTGTCTCAACCTCTTCGCCCGAAATTTCGGGCCTGCGATGCAGGTCACGTCGAAAGGCTATCAGTTCAACGAGATCACTATTGCTTAGCATGTCCGGCTCCCTTTGGCGGTAGTTCGGCCACATATCGAGGGGCTGTCAAGCGGCTGGGGCTTTTCCAAACCAGCAGATTGCCTTATCGGGGTGAGTAAAGGAGCATCTGACATGTCGATGAACACATTTGGCCATCTTTTCCGGTTCACCACTTGGGGCGAAAGCCACGGGCCTGCGCTTGGTGCGACGATTGACGGCTGCCCGCCGAATGTACCGATCGATGCGGGCATGATCCAACACTGGCTCAACAAGCGCCGCCCTGGTTTGAACAAGAACACGACGCAGCGCCAAGAGGCCGATGAGGTCGAAATCCTGTCGGGTGTGTTTGAGGGCGTCTCCACTGGCACGCCAATCCAATTGATGATCCGCAATACCGACCAGCGCTCCAAAGACTACGGTGATATCGCCAATACCTTCCGGCCCGGTCACGCAGATATTACCTACCACCAGAAATATGGCGTGCGCGATTATCGGGGTGGCGGGCGTTCTTCTGCGCGCGAAACCGCGGCGCGTGTCGCCGCTGGGGGTGTTGCCCGCGAGGCGATCCGTGCGCTTGCTCCCAATGTGCAGATCAAGGGCTACATGACCCAGATGGGCACCAAGAAGATTGACCCTGCAAAGGTCGATTGGGACGAGATTGATCGCAACGATTTTTTCTGCCCCGATGCGGATGCCGCGGCCGAATGGAACAACTATCTGGCGTGGCTGCGCAAGGACGACCACAACTCTGTCGGCGCGATTATCGAGGTGGTTGCGCGCGGCGTGCCTGCGGGGATCGGCGCGCCTGTTTATGCCAAGTTAGACACTGATTTGGCCGCTGCGATGATGTCGATCAATGCTGTGAAAGGCGTTGAAATCGGCGAAGGCATGAATGCCGCAGCGCTCACGGGGCGCGACAATGCTGACGAGATTTTCATGGGTAATGACGGGCAGCCTGTCTATTCGTCCAACCACGCTGGCGGTATTCTTGGCGGGATCAGCACCGGTCAAGATGTCGTCGTGCGTTTTGCCGTAAAGCCGACGTCTTCAATCCTCAGCCCGCGCAAGTCGATCCGCATGGATGGCTCGCCGATGGAGGTCATCACCAAGGGCCGCCATGACCCCTGCGTCGGCATCCGTGCCGTGCCTGTCGGCGAAGCGATGATGGCGTGTGTTATTCTTGATCATATCCTGCTGGACCGCGGCCAAACTGGCGGCCTGCGCGGCAAAATCGGGTGACTTTACGCGGCGCGTTACGGGCGCATTTGATCGCCGCTGTTGCGGGAGACGCCGCACATGATGTTGCGCATACGGACCGCGTCTGGGCCAATGCTCAAGTGATCTCCGACGGCGAAGCGCCTTGTGATATGACCGTCCTTTTGGCCGCCTGCTATTTCCACGATTTGGTGACGTTGCCAAAAGACAGCCCTGATCGCGCCCTCGCCTCTGCCTTATCGGCCAAAGCCGCAGCGCCCGTTCTGCAAAAGCTTGGCCTGACCGAAAAGCAGATTGCGAATGCTTGCCACGCGATCATCGCTCACAGCTTTTCTGCCAATATTCCGCCAGAAACGCTCGAAGCGAAAATCTTGCAAGACGCGGACCGCATCGAGGCCTTGGGCGCAATTGGGATTGCCCGCTGCTTTGCCACCACAGGTGTTTTGGGCGGTGCGCTTTTTCACGGGTTAGACCCGTTTGGGACGGCGCGCCCGCTCAACGACAAGGCCTATGCCGTCGATCATTTTAGGCTCAAGTTGCTGAAACTGCCCGCAACAATGCAAACAGTTTCAGGGCGCCACCTTGCAGAAGATCGCGCGAATGTTTTGCGCGACTTCCTTGATCAATTGGCCAGCGAATTGGATGTGCCAGCTAGCGGTTGGTGACAGGCTGCTTTGACATCTGCACCGCAAGGATGCCGCCCGCGATAATGATGACGCCAAGCACATCATCCGCCCCGAGCGTCTCACCCAAAAGCGCCGCCGCGATTGCGACCCCCAGAAACGGGTTCAGGAAGTGGAACGTCGATGCCTTTACCGCGCCGATCCGTCCGACGAGCATGAACCAGACCCATGTCGCCAAGAGGCCCGGCACCAGCGTCGTGTAGAGGAAGGCGACGATGAGTTGCCAGTTCCATGAGATGTCGAAAGTTTCAAAGGCGAGCGCTGGTCCCCAAAGGATCGCACTGCCGACAAGCATTTGCAGACCCACGATCATCAACACGTTCCCGCCCGAACTTGCGCCCATCACGGCGAGGGTTGCAATCGTCAGTGAAACGACACCCAGTATGCACAGGGCGAGTCCGTAGACATCCACGCCGCCAGTCAATCGTCCCCACATGATCAAGGTCACGCCGATGACACCGGCGAGCAAGCCCGCGATACCCAATGGCCGCAATTTTTGCCCCATGAAAAGCCAGCCAGCCAACCCGACAAGCAGCGGCATCGTCGAGGCGATAATCGCCGCAAGCGAGGCCTGAATTGTCTGCATCGCGACAAAGTTCATGCCGAGGTAAAGCGCGTTCTGGCATAGGCCAAAAACCAACACACCCGTCCATTGGCGGCGGGTCAGGGTCATGGTCTGGCCAAGCGCCTTGGCAATCGCGATCCCGATCAAGCCCGATACCAAAAACCGGAATGCGAGGGCCGTCAACGGCGGCGCATATTCGACGATGATCCGCGCCGAGGTGAAGGCCGACGACCACATCGCCGCGAAGGCGAGGCCCATGAGAATTGCTTTGATATCCATAGCGCGACATTTGCCGAATGTTGCAGGAGGTGCAAACGAAAAAGGGCCGCCTCATGGGCGACCCTTCTCGAAACGATTGTGGACGAATTAATCGTTCACGGAATCCTTGAGTGCTTTCGCGATTGTCATTTTGACAACCTTGTCAGCGTCTTTCTTGATCTGCTCACCAGTGGCCGGATTGCGGACCATACGCTCTGGGCGCTCACGGCAATAGATTTTGCCAACACCAGGAAGAGTAACAGCGCCGCCGCTGGAAACTTCGCGTGTGATCAGGCCACATACCGCATCAAGCGCCGCACCAGCAGCTTTTTTGTCTGAACCCATTTCGTCTGCGAGTGCCGCAACGAGCTGAGCTTTTGTCATTGGTTTTGCCATTTTCTGGTCTCCATCTTTGTGCCCGACCTATGGGGCCTCGTGTGGGCACAGTTAACTGTATCTTGTGTATCTCCACAACGATTAGTGTGAGATTTTCACAGATAAAACTGCATTTTACTGCGTTTTTTTGTCTTTATAAGAAAGCTGTTTCCTCAAAACTGCGCAACTTCCGGCTGTGGATCCGTTCGAGGGGCATTTCGCGCAGGATTTCCATCGCTTGAATACCGATCCGCAAATGGCTCGCCACTTGGGTTTTATAGAAATCAGACGCCATTCCGGGCAGCTTTAGCTCGCCGTGCAGAGGCTTGTCGCTCACGCAAAGCAACGTCCCATATGGCACCCGAAACCGGAACCCGTTGGCCGCGATTGTCGCGCTTTCCATATCAAGCGCAATGGCCCGTGATTGCGAGAGCCGTTGCACAGGGCCAGAATGTTCCCGCAGTTCCCAATTGCGATTGTCGATCGTGGCGACGGTCCCTGTCCGCATAATCCGCTTGAGTTCGAACCCTGAAAGTTCGGTCACATTAGCCACTGCGGTTTCCAGTGCGATTTGGATTTCCGCCAAAGCGGGGATTGGCACCCAAACGGGTAAATCATCGTCGAGCACATGATCCTCGCGCAGATAGGCGTGCGCCAAGACATAGTCACCCAAGCGCTGCGAATTTCGCAATCCCGCACAGTGCCCGACCATCAACCACGCATGCGGACGCAAGACGGCGATGTGATCGGTTGCGGTTTTGGCGTTTGACGGGCCGACCCCGATATTGACCAAAGTGATCCCGCCGCCGCCCTTCCGTTTGAGGTGATAGGTCGGCATCTGCGGCAGTTTCGCAGGCGCAGGCATCGGGGAGGTTGGGTCCGTGATCTCGATGTTTCCGGTACCGACAAAGCTGGTGTAGCCACTCTCGGGATCAGCCAAAACCTGACGTGCGTAGGCCTCGAACTCTTCGACGTAAAACTGGTAGTTGGTGAACAGCACATGGTTCTGAAAATGCTCTGCCGCGGTTGCGGTATAGTGTGACAGCCGCGCGAGAGAATAATCGACACGTTGCGCTGTGAACGGGGCAAGCGGGTGCGACCCATCGGGGTAATGAAATTCGTTCCCATTCACGATGCTGTCGTGGGTTGTCGCCAAGTCTGGCACATCGAAATTATCACGCAGCGTGAAATCCATACTCCCATCATGCGGCACAGAAACGCTTGCATCATTGGCGACGGCAAAATGCACGGGCATTTCGGTGGACGACACGCCGATAGAGACGGGCACGCCGTGATTGGTGATCAACAGTCCGATTTGCTGGATCAAGTAGTTCTCGAACAGGTCAGGCCGCGTGACGGTGGTGGAATAGCTGCCGGGCTCTGCGACGTGACCAAATGACAGCCGGCTGTCGGTCTTGGCATAGCTGGTCGTCGTGAACCGGATCTCGGGATAGAAGGCGCGGATGCGGGCGTCTGGCTGCCCATTGGTGATCGCGTCGCTAAAGCTTTTGCTCAGAAATTTTGACGCGGTTTGATATATCTCTTGCAGCCGCGTCACCGCCGCTTTTGCATCCATGAATTCTTCGTGGGCGGACACATCGGGCGTCCGAAATGGCATATTCATTCAGTATCCTCAAATAGGTCGGTGATCTCGAATTTGGTCACATCGACCAAGCCCAGATCAGAAATGCGTAACGCGGGTATGACAACCAGCGCCAAAAGCGAATGTTGCATATAGGCGTTGTTGAGCGTGCAACCGCATGTGGCCATCGCCGCGACCATTTCGTCCGCTTTTGCAGCGACCTCTGCGGCGGGGCTATCCGACATGAGGCCCGCGATGGGCAGTTTCACGAGCGACAACTCTTTGCCGTCTTTCCAGACCGTCACGCCGCCCCCGACCTCGCCCAAGCGGTTTGCGGCGCGCGCCATGTCGTCGCGGCTGGTGCCGACGACGATCATGTGGTGGCTGTCATGGGCGACGGTCGATGCAATGGCCATTTGCCCCGTGTATCCGAACCCGGATACGAAACCGTTAACCACCTCACCCGTGGCGCGATGCCGCTCGACAAGGGCGATTTGGCAGACCCCATTGTCACCTTCAACGATCCCGTTGTTCACGGGCAAATCGGCAAGCAGAGCCTCGGTTGGTGCTTGGTTCTCGACGACGCCGATGACCTTAGCGGTGACGGTGTTCTTGCCGTCGGGGGCTTTGATCTCAAAATCCGCGGCCCCCAAGACCTTTCCCATATGCACAGTGTGCCGCGCACTCGCAGGCCAGTCGTAATGTGGGCACTCCACGGTGATCTTGCCGTCAATTGCCACAGTTCGACCGCGCGCGATCACATGTTCAATCGGCAGCGTTTTAAGGTCCGACGTCAGGATCATATCCGCCCGCCTGCCGGGGGCAACGGACCCCAATTCGCGCTCTAGGCCAAAGTGGGTCGCCGTATTGATCGTCGCCATCTGCAGTGCAATCAGCGGATCACATCCACAGTCAATCGCATGACGTACAACGCGGTTCATGTGACCGTCATTGACCAGCGTCCCAGAATGGCAATCGTCGGTGCACAAAATGAAGTTGCGCGAATCAAGCCCCTTTTCAGTGACAGCCGTAATCTGGCTTTCGACATCATACCAAGCAGAACCAAGGCGCATCATAGACTTCATGCCAAGGCGCACGCGGGCAATCGCGTCGGCCTCGGCTGTGCCCTCGTGATCGTCGGCAGGCCCGCCTGCGACATACGCGGAAAACGCGTGACCCTTGTCGGGGCTGGCGTAATGCCCACCAACGGTTTTGCCTGCGTTCATCGTCGCGGCCATCTCGGCCAGCATCTTTGGATCGCCATTGACCACACCCGGAAAGTTCATCATTTCGCCAAGACCGATGATTCCGGGCCACGCCATCGCCTCGGCCACATCTTGCGCGGAAATCTCGAAACCTGTGGTCTCAAGTCCTGGCGCAGAGGGGGCGCAGGACGGCATCTGCGTATAGATATTGACGGGCTGCATCAGCGCCTCGTCATGCATCATCCGCACACCTGCAAGGCCGAGCACATTGGCGATCTCATGGGGGTCTGTGAACATGGTCGTCGTGCCATGCGGTACCACTGCGGCCGCAAATTCGGCGGGGGTCAGCATGCCGCTTTCGATATGCATATGCCCGTCACAAAGACCAGGGATCATGTAGCGGCCATTGGCCTCGATGACCTGGGAATCGGGACCGATGCAATGGCTGGCATCAGGCCCGACATAGGCAAAGCGCCCATCGGCGATTGCGACCTGCCAACCGTCCAGAATTTCGCGACTTTGCACGTTGACCAAGATGCCACCGCGCACAACGAGATCAGCGGGAGCGCGTCCGGCGGCGACAGCGACCAAACGGGGGGCAGCTTCGGCCCAAGATTTGATGTAATGTTCCATCCCGAAATGTTTCACCGAATTGCGAGCGGATCAAGAGGTTCCGTTGCGCCGCATGGTGAGGCGTTCGACGCATAAGAAAAGGACCGCTTGCGGTCTGCAAACGGTCCTTAATTTTCGCGGATCAGGTCGCCTATTCGAATGACGCGATATAGGCGTACATGTCGGAAGCGTGCTTCGCCTCACGCACCTGATAAGCCATTTTGCCGCGCGCACGGCGATCTTGGAGCGTTTCACGCAGCCAGTCTGTCGGGTTTTGAACGTAGCCGACAAAGCTTTCTTCATCCCAGACGGCACCAGCGGCACCAGCCGCAACAATGCTATCACCATAGCGGAAGTCCTCGACGGACCCCAATGTTCGCCCCACCAAACCATAAAGGTTCGGGCCTGCCTTGGAGCTGCGACCTGCAAGCACCTCACCCTCATCATTGCGAATGACGTGGCAAGAGACGCATTGGCGGTTGAATTGTTCTTCACCATCAGCAACATCGGCTTCCGCTTGCACCATAGCGGGCGCTGCGAAACTGGTCATAAATGCGAGAAGAGGAAGTAGTCTCATCGTTGTCGTCCTTTTGATCAAATCGATCACAGGGATTATCCCCGCTGTGCTGTTTACTTAATCCTATTGGCCAAGATTTCAAACGGAGTCTTAGCCTTACTCCTTTAGTTCTGCCTCGGTCACGGTAAAAGTGATGTCCAGCTTGCCCGCCTTCTCAAACATCAGCGTCGCTGGGATTTCTTCACCAATCTCAAAGGGGTCGCCATTCAGGCCCATGAACATCACATGCATCCCACCGAGGGCGAATGTGACTGTTTCACCAGCAAGAACAACGATCCCCTCTGCCATATGTGTCATTGTGGCAATCCCATCGGAAACGGTTGTGTCATGCATCATCACACGCGGGAAATCAGCCATAACCTCCAGCAGTGTATCTGCGGTCGTGCCATTGTTCGTAACGGTAAAATAGCCCGCGCCGGTCATCGCAACAGAGGTCGTCGGGAGCGCGTAGGGGGCAGCGACCACCACGTCACCAACGGCGAAATCAGCCGTCAAACCGGCTGTCGGCAACAAGAAAAGGCAAGCGACAAGTGCGAAAGGTTTCATCCGGTAAATCTCCACTACCGCGCAATCTAGTCCGTCTGGATAGGGCGCACCAGCCCTCTGGGTGGGTCATGTCACCGCAGGGGCAGCTTTCCGCCACGACCGCTCACGGCGGCCTATCGGGTTATAACCAACCTGCGCTGATCTGACGCTGGTGGGCGACCACAGCATTGCGCATCAAAATAGCGACTGTCACGGGGCCGACGCCACCGGGGACAGGGGTAATCCAGCCCGCGACCTCGATCACGGCGTCGGTATCCACATCGCCTACAATCTTGGGGCCGTCGGCAGTATCGATCTGGTTGATACCAATGTCGATCACCACAGCACCCGGCTTGATCATATCCGCACCGATCAGATGCGGCTTTCCAACGGCCACAACAACAACATCGGCCCGACGTGAATGCATCGCGACCGAACGGGTCATGTGATGGCATACCGTCACAGTCGCGCCTTCGGCCATCAGCATCATTGCGGCTGGCTTGCCCACAATTTCAGAGTGGCCGATCATCACGACCTCGAGTCCCTCTAGCGGCAGACCCGTGCGCTTGATCAGCTCGACACTGGCCGCCGCCGTGCAAGGCGCCAAGGTAACGTCAGAATAGACGATATTGCCAATTGATGCGGGGTTCATCCCCTCCACATCCTTAAGCGGATGGATCGCGGATTGCAGAGACCGTACGCTGATATGTTCCGGCACCGGACGCTGCAAAATCACGCCCAGAACCCGCGCATCATCGTTCATCGCAATAATCCGCGCCTTGCACTCGTCTTGCGAAATATCCGCAGGCCAGACCTGTTCTTCAAACGGAATCCCCGCCTGTTCGGCTGTCCGCTTTTGGTTGCGCACATAGACCGCCGCAGCCGCCTGATCCCCGATCAGAATCGACACTAACGCGGGCATATCAGGGTGCGCGCTGGTATAGGCGCGCACCTCTGTCAATATCTCGGCTTTCACGGAAACGCCGTTGATCAACCTTGGATCTGACTTCATTCGGCGGCAACCTGACCTTCATATTTCTCGACCTTCACAGCCGAGAATTTGAACTCTGGGATTTTTCCGTAAGGGTCAACCGCTGGGTTGGTCAGGATATTCGCCGCCGCTTCGACATATGCAAATGGCAAGAATACCATATCGGGTGCCACCGCACGGTCCATGCGTGCCATAATCACAATCGACCCGCGGCGCGTGGACAAGCGCAGCAGACCGCCCGGTTCAACGCCAAGCTTGCGCAGGGTGGACGGATGCAGCGAACAGTTCGCCTCCGGTTCCAGCCCATCCAGAACCTTCGACCGACGCGTCATCGACCCTGTGTGCCAATGCTCCAACTGACGGCCTGTTGTGAGGATCATCGGATACTCCGCATCAGGTGCCTCATCGGGGGCAATGACATTTGCGGGCGTGAACTTTGCACGGCCATCGGCACGCGGGAACCCGTTTGCAAACATGATCGGCTGACCCGGATCGGTGGGCGACAGCGACGGATAAGTCACGACGTTTTCACCCTCCAGACGGTCCCAAGTGATGTTGTTGAACGACTTCATCAACAGGCCCATTTCCGCGAAAACATCGCGCGGATGAGTGTAGGTCCAGCCAAGACCAAGCCGTTTGGCCAGCTCAACCTCGATCCACCAATCCTCTTTCGCCTCACCCGGAGGTGCGACAGCAGGACGGCCCATTTGGACCTGACGGTTGGTGTTTGTGACCGTCCCCGATTTCTCGGCAAAGGCAGAGGCGGGCAGGATCACATCGGCATAGTTCGCCGTCTCGGTTATAAAAATATCCTGCACAACCAGATGCTTAAGCTTGGCAAGCGCATCACGCGCGTGCTCCACATCAGGGTCCGACATCGCGGGATTTTCACCCAGGATATACATGCCGTGGATGTTGCCGTCATGCACGGCGTCCATGATCTCGGTGACGGTCAGGCCCTTTTGCGCAAGCAGTGGCTCGTTGACCGCATCCGCCGCCAGATCACGCGCCCAGATTTCTGCAAAGCGCGAGCGCACGCCGTCGTCGGTCACAATCTGCATGTCAGGCAAGAACATCGGGATCAGGCCTGCATCGGATGCACCCTGCACGTTGTTCTGACCGCGCAGCGGATGCAGCCCAGCGCCGGGCCTGCCGACCTGACCTGTCATCAAGGCCAGCGAGATCAGGCAACGCGAATTGTCGGTGCCGTGAATGTGTTGTGACACACCCATACCCCAGAAAATCATGCCTGCTTTTGCCTTGGCAAAGGTGCGGGCAACGTCGCGTAAAACCTCTGGCTCAATGCCGCAAATCTTGGACATTTTCTCAGGCGTAAAATTCGCGAGGTGGGCTTTCTCGGCTTCCCAGTTCTCGGTGTATTTCTCGATATAGGCTTTGTCGTAAAGCTCTTCTTCGACGATCACATGGCAGATCGCGTTGAGCATCGACACATCCGCACCAGGACGGAATTGCAGCATATGCGACGCGAATTTGCGTAGGCCAACGCCGCGCGGGTCCATGACGATCAGCTTGCCACCACGTTTCGCGAACTGCTTGAAATAGGTCGCAGCGACAGGGTGGTTCTCGACTGGGTTCGCGCCAATCACAATCGCCACATCGGCGTTTTCAATCTCGTTAAAGGTCGCGGTAACCGCGCCAGAACCGACGTTCTCCATCAAGGCGGCAACAGATGACGCATGGCAAAGCCGCGTGCAGTGGTCGACGTTGTTATGACCAAACCCTTGGCGGATCATTTTCTGGAACAAATACGCCTCTTCGTTGGTGCATTTTGCCGAGCCAAAGCCCGCGACCGATGCGCCACCCTTCTCTGCCTTGAGGTCAGACAGCCCCTTGGCCGCAAAATCAAGCGCCTCGGCCCATGACGCCTCGCGGAAGAATTCCTGCCAGTTTGCAGGGTCTACGTTGAGACCTTTTGCGGGCGCGTCATCGCGGCGGATCAATGGTTTTGTCAGGCGGTGATCGTGATGGATGTAGTCAAAGCCAAAGCGCCCTTTGACGCACAGACGCCCCTCGTTCGCGGGGCCATTGATGCCCTCGACGAATTTCACTTTGTTGTCTTTGACCTTCAGCGAAATCTGGCAGCCGACGCCGCAGAACGGGCAGACGGATTGCACTTCACTGTCGAAATCCGCGCTATCGCCGACTTGGTTTTCGTCCGTCACCGTCGCGGGCATCAAGGCACCCGTCGGGCAGGCCTGCACACATTCGCCGCAAGCCACGCAAGAGCTATCGCCCATCGGGTCATCCATGTCGAAGACGGGGTAGGCGTTATGCCCGCGCCCTGCCATGCCGATCACGTCGTTGACCTGCACCTCACGGCACGCGCGCACGCAAAGACCGCATTGGATACAAGCGTCAAGGTTGACCGACATCGCGACGTGCGAACTATCCAGAAGCGGGACAAAATCAGTGTCTAACTTGGGAAAACGGCTTTGATCGACGCCCTGTTTTTCGGCCATATCCCAAAGGTGGGAGGATTTGTCATGGGCCACATCGCGGGCGGGTTGATCAGCGACGAGCATCTCCATCACCATCTTACGTGCTTGCGTTTCAC
The DNA here is from genome assembly GCA_029252195.1 of Yoonia sp. GTDB lineage: Bacteria > Pseudomonadota > Alphaproteobacteria > Rhodobacterales > Rhodobacteraceae > Yoonia. The sequence goes on along the minus strand of JAQXBV010000048.1, from coordinate 2,430 downwards.
GCGGCTTGTCAGTCGTGACAACCATCCCTTCGGACGGTTCGCGGATACAAGAGGCAGCCAAGGTGCGCTCGCCTTCAATCGCAACCATACAGGCACGACAGTTGCCGTCGGACCGATAGCCCGGCTCGGGTTTGTGGCACAAATGCGGGATCACAAGGCCGCGACCGTTTGCAACCTCCCAAATTGTCATGCCCTTTTCGGCCTCGACCGTTTGACCATCAAGTGTGAATGTAATTTTGGACATTAGATTTCATCCTTGAAGTGGGTCATGACCATTTTAATCGGGTTTGGGGCCGCTTGGCCGAGGCCGCAAATCGAGGCATCGACCATCGTTGTGGAAAGTTCCTTGAGCAGCGCTTGATCCCATTTCGGGGCTTGCATCAGCTTCACCGCCTTTTCGCAGCCAACACGGCAAGGGGTGCATTGACCGCAGCTTTCATCCTCAAAGAACCGCAGCATATTGAGCGCGGCATCGCGGGCGCTGTCACGCTCTGACAGAACCACAACAGCGGCAGACCCGATGAACGTGCCATGCGGCTGCAACGTATCGAAATCCAAGGGGATGTCGGACATGCTCGCAGGCAGCAACCCCGAGGACGGACCGCCCGGTTGATAGGCCTTGAACACTTCGCCGTCGGCCATGCCGCCGCAAGCCGCAATAATATCGGTGATCGTGGAACCAGCAGGCAGCAGATGCACACCAGCGTTCTTCACACGGCCCGAAACGGAGTAGCTGCGCAGACCCTTGCGACCGTTCTTTTCGACACTATTCAGGCATTCTGGCCCCTGGCGGACGATCTTGGCGACCCAAAGCAAGGTCTCGACGTTATGCACCAGCGTTGGTTTTCCAAAGATGCCAACCTGCGCCACAAATGGCGGACGGTGGCGCGGGATGCCGCGCTTGCCCTCAATGCTTTCGATCATCGCGGATTCTTCGCCGCAGATATAAGCGCCCGCACCGCGCCGGAGATCAATATAGCCCTTCTCGACAATGCCTGCCGCCTCAAGCTTGGCGATTTCCTCGGCCAAGATGTGCAGCACGGCAGGATATTCGTCGCGCATATAGATGAACGCCTTTTCGGCCTCGACGGCCCAAGCGGCGATCAACATGCCCTCAAGAAACAAATGCGGCGTGCGCTCGAGGTAATAGCGATCCTTGAACGTACCCGGCTCGCCCTCGTCACCGTTCACGGCGAGATAGCGTGTGCCTTCATTGGCACGCACAAAGCCCCACTTTGTGCCCGACGGGAATCCAGCGCCACCAAGGCCGCGCAGACCGCTTTCCTTGATCTTGGCTTGCACGTCTTCCCAGTTACCATTCTCGCGCAGCGCTTTCAGCTTGGCGTAACCGCCAGCGGTCACATAGGCGTCATAACCTTCATAATCGGGGATCACGGCGTGCGTATGGCCACCCGCAATTGCGGCCTGCACCTTTTCAACCGTGGCATTATCAATATGCGCGTGGCCGATTTCCAGCACAGGCGCCGTATCACAACGGCCCATGCAAGGCGCACGCAGAACGCGGACCTCATTGGCGTCCAAGCCATCTTCAAGCGCCTTCTTGAGCACCTGCGCGCCAGCCATCTCGCAAGAAAGGCTATCGCAAACGCGGATTGTGAGCGCAGGCGGCTTTGGCTCGCCCTCCTTCATAACGTCAAAGTGAGCATAGAATGTCGCGACCTCGTAAACCTCAGCTTGGCCCACCCGCAACTCTTCGGCCAAGGCGCGGAGGTGAGCGGCAGAGAGACAGCCAAATTTGTCTTGGATCAAATGGAAATATTCAATCAACAGGTCGCGTGAATGGGGCCCAGCGCCGATCAGCGCACGCACTTCGTCATGAGCAATGTCATCGAGTTGGCGGCCTTTCGTGGTGTGCCGACCTTTGCCTTTGCCGGATTTCCAGACGCCCTTGCGATCATCCAATGCCATTTCCTACTATCCTTTGCGTGAAGCCTGAAGAGAACCTTACCGCCCGTCAGTACACCGCAACAGCGCAAATACGACATAGCCTGTGTCAGTTGCGTTCTGTTGGGGTCGGGGCGGCGGCGCAAGTTTCCTATCGACGACCGGCATTTCTTTATGGCGCGCGCGGTGCGGCGTGATCGTTTGGTGACATAATGTTGCTATTGAAGCACATCACGCAGACAAGTCGACGGACATCTCGATCAAATATGAACCTCTCGGCTATTCTCTGTTATACTACTGCTAATCCAAAATCCGAAAGTTCTCGTGGGTTATGACGCGGAAGTTGTCTGACACCTTGTCGCGGAATTTGGCCCGTTCATGCGGGATGGTTTCGCGCATGAATGCTTGGACGGCGTCGGCGCACTGTTTCTGATTTGGGTAGTATCGATTATGGGTCACATATTGATGCAAGACGGCCCAAAGCCGCTCGATCGGATTGAGATGGGGGCAGTAGGGCGGCAGCTG
>JAQXBV010000047.1 GCA_029252195.1 Yoonia sp. | reverse complement strand
GTCCTCGTCAAAGATCTGATGCAGCGCGAATATCTTGGACTCGGCCTGTTCATAAAAGATCCCGCCATCAAAGATGCGGTTCGCGATGCAAATGAAGTTCGTGTTGCTCAAGACAAGCCGCTGCGCATGATCATCGTCAATAATCGCGTCCAGTAGAATATCGCGGGTGTTCGGGGCAGGCTGTGCGCCATTCAGGTTCTAAATGATCTCACGGATCAAGCGCCGGTATTTTCCCGGACCGGGCACCTTAATTCCGACATTTGAGAGCATTCCCGCGTTTTTCAACAGGGATTTCAGCAATCTGTCATCGTCTGTGCAGTTTGCTCCGATATGAAACGCGATTTGCATGTGCTCTTGCCGTCTTTTCAGTTTTTGTTGCGCTCTATCATAGTCGGATTTCTGGACAGATAAACCGCTTTCGGTTAGGTCAGTTTTGAAATGCCCGATCAAACTAGTCAGAATAGTCATTTGTTACGCAAGCCAAGCCCATTAGATCCGTGGTCCTTTGGTGCCGCAGTCATCGCGATTGTGGTCTTGTTGCCGATTGTGGCGATCATCTGGTTTGCGTTCCACCCGACAGATAATATCTGGCCGCATCTGATCGCAACAACGCTGCCGCGCTATTTGTCCAACACGGCCATCTTGATGGTAAGCGTGGGGGCATTGTCGGCGGCCATCGGCACGGGTGCGGCTTGGTTGGTGGTGATGTACCGGTTTCCGGGGCGGCTTTGGCTGCAATGGGCGCTTTTGATGCCATTGGCCGTGCCGGCCTATGTGGGGGCCTATGCGCTGGTCGATTTCTTTGAATATGCGGGGCCCGTCCAGACCGCTTTGCGTGCGATTTTTGGTTGGTCAAATGCGCAGGACTACGCGTTCCCCGCGATCCGGACGCGCGGCGCTGCGGTGGTGGTGCTATCAGCCGCGCTCTATCCCTATGTCTATATCCTCGCCCGCGCGGCATTTCGCGAGCAATCGGGGGCCAGTTTTGAGGTGGCGCAAGCCTTGGGTGCGGGCCCATTTGCGCGGTTCTGGCGGGTCGGTCTGCCGCTTGCGCGCCCTGCCATTGCGGCAGGTGTCGCCGTGGTGATGATGGAAACCGTTAATGATTTTGGCACGGTCGATTATTTCGCAGTGCAGACGCTGACCACAGGGATTTTCTCGGTCTGGTTGCAAGGCGGAAACCTTGGCGGGGCCGCACAATTGGCGGTCTGTGTTTTGACAATCATTGTGCTGTTGGTCTCTCTTGAAAAGCTGAGCCGTCGCAAGAGCCGCTTCTTCTCATCGGCTCGCAACACCCGTCCAGTAACGCCGTTAAACCTCACAGGAACAAAGGCTTGGATGGCGACGCTACTCTGTTTTGCGCCGCTGGTTTTGGGCTTTGTTCTGCCGATTACGGTGCTTTTGACCCATGCTGCTGATGCTTCGGAATGGGCGGCACCCGGATTGCAACTGGCTGTATCGCGCACGGTTCTGGTGGCAGGCACTGCGGCCATTGTGACCGTCATGGGCGGGGTGTTCATGGTCTATGGCGTGCGCTTGTCGCACAAGCGGCTTCCGGCTCTGCTGATGCCTGTGACGGCGATAGGCTATGCCGCCCCTGGCGCGGTCTTGGCGCTTGGTATCCTGGTGCCGTTGGCGGCCTTTGACAATCGCCTCGCCGATGCGGTCTTGGCGCTCACCGGCTATGATCCGGGCCTTTTGTTGACGGGGACGGCTGCGGCCTTGGTGCTGGCCTATGTCGTGCGGTTTTTCGCAATCGCGCAGGGGGCGGCAGATGCGGCGCTGGGGCGTGTGCCGCCCAGTTTGCCGATGGCAGCGCGGTCCTTGGGGCGCACCAAGGGTGGCACGTTGGGCGCCGTGCAATTGCCGTTGGTGCGCGCGTCAATCGGGTCCGCGCTGCTTTTGGTTTTTGTGGATGCGGTCAAGGAATTGCCCGCGACCCTGCTGTTGCGCCCGTTCAATTTCGATACATTGGCGACGCGAGTACACGCCAAGGCTTCGCTGGAAAACATCGCAGAGGCCTCGCCCGCGGCCCTGATGATATCTGTGATCGGCCTGATCGCGGTCGCACTACTGGCCCGCGCAAACCGCTAGGTGACGAAGGGCAGACTTGTGGCCAAGTTTGCGGGCTAATGGGCGATCAAGCGAGGCCACACGACTTAAGGGTAAAGGACTGACGGATCGTTAGGTTTGCGCCGGTCTGTGTTGCAGGCCCTAGAGGCCTGCGCTTGCATCTGCGCCGTGGCGGCTTAATAATGGCATTAAGCTTACGGCCCGAAACGCGTTTACTTTGGGCGATTCTGATCCCCGAAGACCCGACGCGAGCCGCGAAAGCTCCGGGCAATATGAGAGCGTTACACATGTCCGTTCCCACGCCCCTAACGCTTGCTTTCAACGTGGAGCCGCATTCTGGGATTTGCTCGCTCACTGGCGAGCTTTCACTACACACGGTGACGCAAGCACAGGCGTTTTTTAGGGCGCAATCAGGTTTGAAAACCGTGGATATCGCGGGTTTGACGCGGCTGGACACGGCCGGCGCTTGGTTTTTGCTCACGCAATCGGCGCAGGGCGAGGCCGTTGCAGTCACAGGCGCGAGCGTGACTGCACAAAGTCTGCTCAAAACCTTTGCAGCGGCGATGCCGCAGCCAGAGGCGCCTTTGCCCAAAGCCCCTTTCTTACAGGCCAAACTTGCGGAATTTGGTGAGCGCGTGTTTTTGGGCGTCTCATATCTTTATAATATTACAGGATTTTTTGGTATCTTTCTGCACCGGATTTTGCGCGCAATCAGGCACCCCAAAGAGTTCCGCTTTACCGCACTGGTGCATCACTGCGAAGAGGTCGGGCTGAAAGCGGTGCCGATTGTCGCCCTGATGGCGTTCTTGATCGGCGTGGTTTTGGCGTTTCAGGGCTCGACCCAGTTGCAACAATTCGGTGCCGAAGTCTTTGTTGTCGATCTGATCGCGATTTCGGTGCTGCGCGAGTTGGGCATTCTGTTGACTTCGATCATCGTCGCGGGGCGGACGGCCTCGGCCTTTACGGCGGCGATCGGGTCGATGAAAATGCGCGAAGAAATCGATGCAATGCGCACCTTGGGGCTGGATCCGGCGATGGTCTTGTTCGTGCCGCGTATTTTGGCTCTTTTGGTGATGTTGCCGATTTTGGGGTTGATTGCCGATGTGGCGGGGCTTTTTGGTGGTGCCCTGATGGCGTGGATCGATTTGGGCATCTCGCCAGAGATGTTTATGACGCGGCTGGTTTCGGGAACGGGCGTCAATCATGTGTACACAGGCCTTTTGAAGGCCCCGTTTTTTGCTCTTATTATCGGCGTGGTTGGCTGCCATGCGGGGATGCAGGTGGAAAGTAACGCTGAATCCCTTGGTCGCATGAGCTCCAACGCAGTTGTGACGGCGATTTTTGCTGTCATCGTTGCGGATGCTATCTTTTCGATCTTTTTCGCGAGCTTGGACATATGAGCGACCAACCGACCCCCGACGTCATCATCAGCGTACGCGGCCTGCGCAATCAATTCGGGCGGCATGTGGTGCATGAGGATCTCGACCTTGATGTCCGTCGCGGCGAAATTCTGTGCGTAGTGGGCGGATCGGGAACGGGCAAGTCGGTTTTGGACCTGTCACGCTTTCGTGCCGCCCCCGGTGCTCGTTTAAGCCACCTTTCGTTCGAAGGCGACAGGGCTTTTCCAGCCCAGAGCTGAGTGGCGGCGTCGCGGATTGTAGAAGCCGT
>JAQXBV010000046.1 GCA_029252195.1 Yoonia sp. | reverse complement strand
ATTCCGCGACAAGGTGTCAGACAACTTCCGCGTCATAACCCACGAGAACTTTCGGATTTTGGAGTAGCAGCGGTATATTCATGCCTGTCGTGGCCATTTTTGTGGCAATTCAGAGCTTGAATTTGGTTGCGCGGCAAAAGGCACAATCCGCCGAGATCGCCCATAATGAAATTGCCGTGGATCGCGCGGTCGAAATCATTCGCGAACGCATTGAACAGATCGGATACAATCTCAATGATGTCGCCAAGGCCATAGAACGGGCGAGTGCGACGCAAGCCTCCACCACTGGCGCATTTCACAATTTCCTGAGAAAAAGTCGCTTTTTCACAGAAGTGAACGCCATGGACGGCACGATAGTCATATCGGACGTCGCACAAGACGACCTCAGCGATTTTTCCAAACGCTTAATACCGATGCTGATCGACGGGCGCTTTGTTATGATCTTTTTGTGCCGTTGGCAGATGAGGACGAGACGGATCTTGCGCTGATCACCATGATCGAACCGCTCAATGATTACGCGAAGTCCGAAATCGGGTCTAATGTGGTCTTGGGGCGGTTGCGGCACACATACCTTGGGGCCGTGGCAACTGGCGAGATGAAGCTCTCAGATCCGCATGAATTTGTGCCTGGTGACCTTATGATCGTAGCGATTTCGCCGTTTGCCATGGACAATTCCGCGGCCAGTGGTGCCGTCGCGACCGTCTTCCAGATTTCAGAACTTTTGATTTGGGTTGAAGATGATTTGTCCCTTCTGGGCCAAAAGATCGAGATTTACGACAATGGCGTGACACAGGCGTCTTCCGATATGCAAACCGAGCCAGTTTTGCTGGCCACAAGAAGGAGCGAGCGCGCCAATGTTCATGATGACCATCCTCACGAGGTCGTGCGGAACTGGCAGTTCCGGATGTGGCCAGAAAAGCCAACTGCAAAGATTTGGGACATTGATGCGATGTTTTGGATGGCCATCATCATCGCGCTCCTTTCGGGGGTCATCCTTTACCGTCTCAATCGGAACTCTGAAATACTGGAGAATTTGGTGGCTAAACGCACCAAAAGCCTGAAGTTCGCAGCGCTACGGCTGGAACGAGAAAAGCAAATTGCCCATACGGCGGCAACGCTTGATGCCCTGACAGGGCTGCTTAACGAACGCGGATTAGGGCAAAAGCACATCTTCAGAAAATCTCCCGCCGGGAAGCCGGAGAAGCACGCCATCCTGAGTATCGACCTGGACCGTTTTAAGGAAATTAATGATACAATCGGGTATGAAACGGGCAATCGTCTTTTGATTTGTGTCGCCGAGTTCCTGACGTAAATCGCGCCAGAAAACAGTCATATCGCGCGATTTGGCGGCGACGAGTTCCTGATTTTGGCACCAATCAGCGAAGATAACGCCTGTTTTCTCGCCAATGATATCGTCTGTTGGGCCAATCAGCCACAAACCGTTGATGGCAGAATTATTCGCTTTGGTGCAAGTATCGGGATCGCGTTTGATGGCTGCGGGCAAGCGAGCCTGGAAACGCTTTTGGCGGATGCCAGCATATCACTTTCGGCAGCTAAACGGGATGGAAGGGGACGCTTTCGGCTTTATGACGCTAAAATGAAGGCGGACACGGTTGCCACGAAAACCCTCGCTGACGAGCTGCGCTGTGCGCTTGAGGAAGACGAATTCGAGCCCTATTTTCAGACCCAGCATTTCGCGGGTGATCATGTGATTTCTGGCGTAGAAGTCTTGATGCGATGGCGGCATCCGACAAAAGGTATCTTGCCCCCCGCCGCATTTTTGGAGGTCGCGGAAACCATTGGAATTTTGAGCGAAATCGACGCAATCGCCTTAATGAAATCGGCGGAGATTGTCGCGCGCCTTGAGGCGGACGGGTATTATGTGCCGAAAATAAGTGTCAATGTCAGTATGGAGCGGTTGCGGGATCAGGAGCTTCTCTTCGCGATTGAGTGTCTGCCAAACCTGCAGGCGCAGTTAACGTTTGAAATCCTTGAAACTGTGTTCATCGATGATCTGGATGCCTCATTCAAATTTCTTTTGCAGCAGCTTGAAGCCAAAGGCATCGGTATCGAAATTGATGACTTTGGCAGCGGACGTGCGTCGATTTTGGGCTTGACCCAAATCGAACCTACTCGCTTTAAGAGCGACAAGGATTTGGTTCTGCCGCTCTTGGACCGCCCCGAGCAAAAGGCTCTGCTAAAACCCATCGTCGCGATGGGAAAGGCCCTGAATATCGGGGTCACCGCAGAAGGCGTGGAAACACAAGCCCATGCCCGCATTCTTGAAGAAATCGGTGTTGATACATTACAGGGGTATTACTTCTGCAAGCCTTTGCCTGCATCGCAATTGGTCAATATCTTCCATAGACGGGCGGCATAGCCTCGGCGCGTTCAGCACGCCGAGGCCGATCTGACGATCACGGCTTATCCTTCGATACGACCTGCCATAATCGCAATCGCTTTTTGGTAAACACCAGCTGCATTCCATTCCTGAATGATCGCGAAATTGGGTTGGCCTTCTTGATAGCCGGCACCGGGCCGCCATCCTTTTTGCCGCAAGAAATTGGCAGTGGACGCAAGGCTATCGGTAATATTTGTCAGGTCAACAAGACCATTTCCGTCGCCGTCGACGCCAAAGCGTAGGACGTTGCCTGGCAGAAATTGGGTGTGTCCTACCTCACCGTGCATTGCGCCAACGGTATTTGACGACAGGCTGCCGCGATCCACCAGTTTGAGGGCTGCAAGCGCGTGCGGGCTAAAGAAGTCTGATCTGCGGCAGTCATAAGCCAACGTCGAGATTGCCGAGACAACATTGGCGTCGCCCATGAAATTGCCAAACCCCGTTTCCATGCCGTGAATGGCCACAACGACAGCAGCGGGCACGCCATAGGCGGCCTCTAATGAGGCATAAAATGCAGGATTTGCCGCAATGCGGCGCTTGCCTTGTGCCACAATCGTATCGGCTCCCCGAATGCGTATGAAATCCGCAAGCTCATAGCGAAATGATTTTTGGTTGCGGTCCGCGTTGATGGTCCGCGTTGCATAAGTTGTCGCCGCAAGGGCTTGCAGGCCGCGTTGTCCAACACCAGAATTCGCCGCTTCCGCGGCGAACTGTTGTTTCCAACCCTCGAAACCGTTCGCGGTATTGCCGCAAGTTGCGGCAAAGGCAGTCCCTGAAAAGTTGGCTGTGGCAAGTAAGGCAGCAAAGACTGATTTAAGCATGAGGTTACTCGTTCCTGTTAAAAACTGTTAATCCAGTCTAACCCACTGCGCTGATGTTATCCAATAGCCGTGTGATCAATCTCGGATTCCTGCAAATCGCTTGGCCCAGTCCGCGCGCTCGTCATCGGTGATTTTGCGGAATGTGATCTCGGGCACAGTGAACGCATGCCCAGCCTGAAGGGCGCTGACCGCTTCCGTGATGTCATCGGGCCAAGTCACATCGCTTGCGTTCATCGCCGCCAGAATATCGGCGCTCGCATCTGGGATGAAGGGGGCAGACAGGACGCCATATAGACGGCACAGGTTCAGCCCCATGCGCACCTGCATCGCGGCTTTTGCAGGATCGGTTTTGAAAGTCGTCCAAGGGGCAACGGACTGCAGATATTCATTGCCCAGAACCCACATCGCACGCAGGTCGGCCGCAGATTTGCGGACCTCCATCGTGTCCATGTGGCCCTCATAGTCAGCCAGTTTCGCAGAAAGGTTCGCGATCAATTCGGCCTCGGCAGGGCCATAGTCTGGACCCTCCGGCACGGCTTCCGAGAATTTCGAGCGGCAAAACTTTGTGATCCGGCTGACAAAATTGCCAAGCACATCGGCCAAGTCCTTGTTCACGTCGGTTTGGAAATTCTCCCATGTGAACTCTGCATCCGAGGATTCAGGGGCGTGCGACAACAGCCACCAGCGCCAGTAATCGGCGGGCAAAATCTCCAGCGCCTGATCCATAAACACGCCGCGTCCTCGCGATGTGCTGAACTGGCCGCCATCGTAATTGAGGTAATTGAACGACTTGATATAGTCGACCAGCTTCCATGGTTCCTGACTGCCAAGGATCGTGGCAGGGAAGCTCAGTGTATGGAACGGCACGTTATCTTTACCCATGAACTGGGTGTAGGTCACGTCATCAGCGCCTTTGTCGGTGCGCCACCAGCGCTCCCAATCGGCACCCTTGCCCGCATCGACCCATTCTTGCGCGCAGGCGATATATTCGATCGGCGCGTCGAACCAGACATAGAAAACCTTGCCTTCCATGCCGGGCCAATCCTCGGTGCCTTTCTTGACGGGGATACCCCAATCAAGGTCGCGGGTGATGCCGCGGTCCTGCAAACCGTCGCCATCGTTGAGCCATTTCTTGGCAATTGACGTCGTCAGGATCGGCCAATCTGTTTTCGAGCCGATCCAAGCAGCGATATCGTCTTTGAGTGCGGATTGGCGCAAATACAGGTGCTTTGTTTCGCGGACCTCCAGATCGGTCGAGCCTGAAATCGTGGAACGGGCATCGATCAAATCAGTCGGGTCAAGCTGCTTGGTGCAATTATCGCATTGGTCGCCGCGCGCGCTCTCAAAACCGCAATTGGGGCAGGTGCCCTCGATATAGCGGTCGGGTAAAAACCGGCCGTCGGCATTGGAGTAAACCTGCTCCTCCACGACTTCGCGGATCAGGCCCATATCGGCCAAACGGCCTGCAAAGGCTTGGGTCAGGGCATGGTTTTGTGGGCTGGACGAGCGGCCAAAGTAATCGAACGATAAACGGAAACCGGCAGCAATCTCGGCCTGCACGTCGTGCATTTCGGCGCAGTAGTCAGCGACAGGTTTGCCCGCCTTCGCCGCCGCCAATTCAGCGGGCGTGCCGTGTTCATCGGTGGCACAAAGAAACAAGACCTCATGACCGCGGCCCCGCAAATATCGCGCATAAAGATCCGCTGGAAGCTGGCTTCCTACGAGGTTCCCAAGGTGCTTGATCCCGTTAATATAGGGGATCGCGGAGGTGATGAGATGGCGGGCCATTGCGTCGTTCCTTTTGGATGTTGCTGTCGTTCTAGCGGGGGATTTCGCCGGTTGCCAGTCGCAGGGCGCAAAGTGGCTAGAAAAACATGTGTGACGGGCCTAGAATAATAAAAAAACGAGCAAACAATGAGGCACAAAATGAAAATCACAACAATCGCAATTGCGGTAGCCCTATTGGGCAACGCGGCATCGGCATAAGACATCTACGCGGGCGTATCTTTTGATTACAACCTGGGGGATGACGACAACAGTCAAACAGCCGCGTCACTCTTGGCAGGCGGCACCTATGACATGGGCGTTTTCTCGGTGGGCGCAGAGGTTGAATACGGCGCGGCGGCCGTGCTTGGCGGCGACTATGATACCGCGCGTCTGCGTCTGATGGGCGGTTACGCGTTCGACAACTACACTGCGCTGGCCTCGATTGGCGGCACGCGGTTCGATGATGGCGACGTTGCCTATACGGGCTATAACTTTGGTCTTGGCCTGCAAGCCCCGATCACCAACGCCTTTGATTTGCGCGGCGAGGTTCTGCGCGACATCATGAGCGACGGCGGTAGCAATGCGACAACAATGCGGGTTGCGGCGATTTATTCGTTCTGATCGCGATTGCGACTGCGCCCCATCAGGCGCCCGACAATGAAACTGGTGCGCGGCGCGTAAATATAACGCGTCCGCGTGGCAGGCGCGTTGCGCACGCGCATCCGCAACAGGCCAAAGACCACGAGCAACAGGTGCCCCGCCGAGATAAAGCTAAAGAGCGCGCCTGCGCCAAAGCCCGCCATGAGTTTCGACGAGACATAGGGCGCGGCAATGGCCCCCACGGCATAGAAAAACATCAAGGCGGCCGAGAGCTCGACCCGCTCGTCATCCGTGGCAAAGTCATGCGCGTGGGCCGTCGCGACGGAATAGACAGGGAAGGTCGTCAGGCCAAAGAAGGCGGAAGCGAGCATGACGGCGCCTGTGCCCATTCCTGCGGATGCGACGGTCACCAAGCAGGCGACAATGGCCGCAACCGAGAGCCAGATAAGCACCCAGCGCCGGTCGAATTTATCCGCCAGCCAGCCGACAGGATATTGCGCCAGCGCGCCGCCTGCGACGAATGCGGCGAGAAAGTAGCCGATCTGGCTGGCCGCCAATCCGACCTCTTGTCCGTAGATCGGCCCGACCATGCGGAACGCAGCACTTGATTGCGCCGCCACCAGAACGCCCGCCACCGCCAAGGGCGACGCGCGCCAGGCCAGCGAAGGGCGCAGGCGCGGGGCCGTTGGTGTGGCGGGCTGTTGGGCGCGGGTCAGTGTCAGTGGAAAAATCGCCGCACAACACAGGATCGTCAGCGCATTATAGGCGATATAGGTTTCCATATCCGCCAGCGCACCGATCATAAACTGGGCCACAAATGACGCGCCAATATCAACGATACGGTAGCTGCCCATCGCGCGGCCACGGGTCTCGTTTGTGACGCGGGCTTGAAGCCATGCCTCGATCACCGTGTAGCAACCCGCCACGCAAACCCCCGATGCAATGCGGAAAACGGCCCAGAACATCGGGTCCGTCACGGTCACATGGGCGGCCAGTCCAATGGCGCCCATCGCGGTAAATGTCGCATAGGCGCGGCTATGTCCGACGTTCCCCATCAGGCGCGGCGCCCACCAGCAGCCGATGAAAAACCCGAAGAAATGTGCAGAGCCCAAGAAGCCGACCTCGCTGCGGGTAAAGCCGTTTGCCAGCCCCGTCAACGCATCCAGCGGCCCAACGCCACCTGACGAGAGTTGCAACATTGCGACTGACAAGAACAGCGCACCAAAGGTGATCAGCATCTGCAAAGGCCGACCTTGCGCTGTCGGTTTCGCCACTGCAATCGCAAACTGAGGCTTGCGACCAAGAAGTTCGACGCTAGGTTGCCTGCGACACAACACAACACAAGGCAATCACGATGAAAATGATCCCGCTTGGCCGCACTGATATTCAGGTTTCCGACTGGTGCTTGGGCACGATGACCTTTGGCAATCAAACCCCGCAAGACGACGCGCACCATCAGCTTGATATCGCCCTCGCCGCTGGCATCACCTTCATTGATACCGCGGAGATGTACCCTGTGAACCCGATCCGCAAGGAGACCGTCGGCAAATCGGAAGAGATCGTCGGCAACTGGATCGCAGCCTCTGGTCGCCGCACTGACGTGGTGATCGCCACCAAAGTGTCAGGCGACAATCCGGGGTGGGTGCGCGACGGGCACGGCTATGACGGCAAGGTCATCGCTGAGACGATTGATAACTCGCTCAAGCGGCTCAAGACCGATTACATCGACCTCTACCAGATGCACTGGCCGATGCGCGGCTCTTTTATGTTTCGTCAGAACTGGACCTATGATCCGTCGCGCCAGAACCGTGCCGAAACAATGGACCATATGATGGACGTGCTTGGCGCGCTCGATGTGGCGGTGAAAGCGGGCAAGATCCGCGCCATCGGCATGTCAAACGAAAGCACTTGGGGCATGACCCAATGGACGCGTCTGGCCGCAGAGCATGGCTTGCCGCGCATGGCCTCCGTGCAAAACGAATATTCGCTGCTGTGCCGCCTCTACGACACCGACATGGCGGAAATGGCGGTCAACGAGGATGTGACCTTGCTGTCCTTTTCACCGCTGGCCTGTGGTCTTCTGACTGGAAAATACCAAAACGATGTCATCCCCGCAGGCAGCCGCCGGTCCATCGGCCCAGAGTTGGGCGGGCGGATGACGCCGCGCACCTTGCCCGTGACGCAAGTTTATCTCGACATCGCAGCCAAGCACGGGATCGCCCCCGATCACATGGCAATGGTATGGCAGCGCTCGCGGCCTTTTCCGATTTCCTCGATTTTTGGGACAACGACAGCGGCGCAGCTAGAGCACCTTCTGAAAGGTCGCGACTTGGAGCTCTCAACCGATATACTCGACGATATCACCGTAGCCCACCGCGCCAATCCGATGCCATACTGATTTACGCGGTTCGATTTAGGTCGTTAAATGTCGCTTGCGGTTCTTGCCACTCCGAAAGGAATCGCACAACGTCGGCCCAACACAAATGGGGGACGACATGCCACTACAGATGAACCGCGAAGTTTTTATCACTTGCGCCGTGACCGGATCAGGCAACACGCAGGACCGTAGCCCGTACGTTCCGCGCTCACCTGAGCAAATTGCCAATAGCGCGATTGATGCGGCTAAAGCGGGGGCGGCGATCGTGCATTGCCACGTTCGTGACCCCGAAACAGGCGCACCGTCGCGCGATCTGGCACTTTACCGCGAAGTGACCGAGCGTATCCGCGATTCAGAGGTGGATGTTGTTTTGAACCTCACGGCTGGGATGGGTGGCGATATCGTCTTCGGCGGCGTTGAATCCCCGTTCCCGACCATCACAGGGACGGACATGGTTGGCGCAACAGAGCGCGTCGCCCATGTTGCCGAATGCCTGCCGGAAATTTGCACGCTCGACTGTGGCACGATGAACTTTGCCGAGGCCGACTATGTGATGACCAATACGCCCGGCATGCTGACGGCCATGGGCACAATGATGACCAAGCTGGGCGTAAAAGCCGAGATCGAGGCCTTTGACACAGGCCACCTGTGGTATGCCAAACAGCTTGTCAAAGACGGCGTTCTGGAAAAAGGCGCTTTGGTGCAGCTTTGCATGGGCGTGCCGTGGGGCGCACCTGACGATCTCAATACCTTCATGGCCATGGTTAACAATGTGCCTGATGATTGGACATTCAGCGCCTTTGGCCTTGGCCGTTCTCAAATGCCCTATGTCGCGGCCTCCGTGCTGGCGGGGGGCAACGTGCGGGTCGGTCTGGAAGACAACCTGATGCTCGACAAAGGCGTCTTGGCCACTAATGCGCAGCTCGTCGAGCGGGCCGCAACGATCATCGCAAACCTTGGTGCGCGGGTAATCACGCCCGCCGAAGTGCGCGCAAAACTGGGGCTGACGAAACGCGCTCCGGTGGCGAAGTGAGGGCACTCGCGGCGCTCTTGCTGCTGGCGGCTTGTGGGAAAGCATTGCCAAACGAACAGGTCGGTGGCCTGTTCGAGGTCTACCGCGACACCACTTTGCCGATCGCGTCCAGGGCGGTCTTTGAGCCTGCGCGCTATCTTGGAACATGGTATGAGGTCGCGCGCTATCCCGTGCCGTTTGAGGTCGGCTGCGTCAAAGTTACCGCAGAATACGGGCAGCAAGCGGACGGCACGATTTCCGTTCTCAACACCTGCCGTAACCCTGACGGTTCGGTGAAATCCCAGATCAAAGGCAGTGCCGAAATTGTCGGGCCGGGTCGGCTGAAGGTGAGCTTCCACTCCGTGCCATTCGGGGCGTCGGATTACTGGGTGCTCTGGGTCGATGAAGGGTATCGGACGGCTGTTGTCGGCGCGCCAAACGGGCGGTCGGGCTGGATTTTGAACCGCGAGCCACGCATTCCCCTAGACCGGATGAACGCGGCACGTGAAGTTTTGGACTTCAACGGCTATGATCTCGACAGATTGATGGAGGTGCCGCAATGAAGCGAGTCGTATTAGGATGTGTTATGTCCTTTGGTTTGGCTGCGTGTGACGAGGCGGCGATGCAAGGCGCTGGGGCAGGGGCGCCAGTGGGTGCGAGCAGCGGGATGCGCGAATTTATCGTGCTTGGGTCGTCCATGAGTTTTGAGCAATGCAAGGCGCGCGGCGGGTTTATCATCCGCGATGTCGGCAGCCCGATGACGGCCTGTGACCCAAATGTTCTGCACACGCCGACACCTGCGGACGAATTTAACAATCCAGACAACAATGCTGATGAATTGGCTGCACGCGAAGCCGAGGATTTGGCCAAAGGCTTAGGCGGATAAACGATGACACAAAACGGCGTGAAGACTGCGGCCATTATTGGCGGTGGGGTAATTGGCGGTGGCTGGGCGGCGCGGTTCTTGCTTATGGGCTGGAACGTGCAGGTTTTTGACCCAGACCCAGAAGCACAGCGCAAAATCGGCGAAGTGATTGATAACGCACGCAGGTCCTTGCCTGGCTTGTCCGATGTCGCACTGCCGGACGAAGGCAAACTGACGTTTCACACCACGATCTCAGACGCAGTGGCTGGCGTGGCGTGGATTCAGGAAAGTGTGCCAGAGCGGCTGGAACTGAAGCGCAAAGTCTTTCAGACACTGCAAGAGCATTGCCCCGTGGAGGCCATCATCGGCTCGTCTACCAGCGGTTTTAAGCCCTCTGAATTGCAGGGCTGTGCGTCGCGTCCCGAGCAAATCGTCGTCACACACCCGTTCAACCCCGTCTATCTTTTGCCGCTGGTCGAGCTGGTGCCGACGGATAAAAACACGCCCGACATGATCGCAAACGCCAAGGCGATCCTGACCGAAATCGGTATGTTCCCGCTCCATATCCGCGCCGAAATCGACGCCCATATCGCAGACCGTTTTCTGGAGGCTGTCTGGCGCGAGGCGCTGTGGCTGATAAAGGACGGCATCGCCACGACCGAAGAGATCGACAACGCGATCCGATATGGCTTTGGTTTGCGCTGGGCGCAGATGGGCCTGTTCGAGACCTACCGCATTGCGGGCGGCGAAGCGGGTATGCGGCACTTTATCGAACAATTCGGCCCATGCCTTGAATGGCCTTGGACCAAGCTGATGGACGTGCCAGAGCTCACAGACGAGCTGATTGATACCGTCGCAGGCCAGTCTGACGCGCAATCGGGGCATATGACGATCCGGCAACTTGAACGCGCCCGCGACAATAACCTCGTGACAATTTTGCGCGGACTTAAGGCGCAGGACTTCGGGGCTGGCGCCTTATTGAACGCCCAAGACAAGCGGATCGGCGCGCCTGCCGCCATGCCGGATGATCTGAGTAAACCCGTGGTCACGATCCGCCGCGCGATCCCGCTCGATTGGACCGACTACAACGGGCATATGAACGAAGCCCGCTATTTGCAGGCCTTCGGTGACGCGACCGACAGGTTGATGGAAATTGTCGGCTGTGATGCAGATTACATTGCCAGTGGCGGCAGCTATTTCACCGCCGAGACGCATATCCGCCACCTTGACGAGGTCCACGCGGGCGCGAAGATTCATATCGAAACACAGGTTCTGGCGGGTGCGGGCAAGAAGATGCATCTTTTCCACCGCATGTTTGAGGGCACGCGGGAGTTGGCGACGGGCGAACACATGCTCATTCACGTCAGCCTTGAGACGCGCAAGGCCTCTGATCCCGCACCGCAAATTGCCGCCGCTTTGGGGGCTTTGGCCCAAGGGCATGCGGTCCTGCCGACACCCGTTGGAACAGGCAAGGCAATCGGCACAAAATGAGCCGCGTTTTGATCACGGCTGGCGGGTCGGGCATCGGGCGCGCGATGGGCGAGGCCTATGAGGCGGCAGGGTTTGAGGTCTGGGTCACAGACGTTAACGCAGCTGCGCTCGCCACGCTGCCATCCTCTTGGCAGGGGCATGCGGTTGACGCCTCAGATGAGGGCGCTGTTGCGGATCTTTTTGCGCGGATCGCTGCGGCGGGCGGGCTTGACGTGCTTTGCGCCAATGCGGGGATCGCAGGGCCAACGGCGTTGATCGAAGATATCGCGCTTGATGACTGGCGGGCTTGCGTTTCGGTCAATCTTGAAGGGGCGTTTCTGGCTGTAAAACATGCGGCGCCACTGATGAAATCTGCGGGGGCTGGGGCGATCATTTTCACCTCCTCAACCGCGGGTATTTACGGCTATCCGAACCGCGCGCCCTATGCATCGGCCAAATGGGCGATCATCGGTTTGATGAAGACCGTGGCCATGGAGCTTGGCCCTTTTGGCATCCGCGCCAATGCGATTTGTCCAGGTGCGGTCGAGGGGCCGCGCATGGAAGGAGTGCTCGCGCGTGAAGCTGCGGCCAAGGGCATGACACGCGATCAGGTCTACGACGGCTATGCATCGGGCACATCGATGCGCAGCTTTGTCGAGGCCCGCGACGTCGCGAATATGGCGGTCTTTTTGGGCATGGATGTGTCGCGGCTGGTCTCGGGGCAGGTGATCGCCGTGGACGGGCACACCGAAAACCCGGACCCGAAAGTCTAGTCCAGCGCCGCGAGCAATTGTTCCAAATGGGCCGGGAGGTTACGCGGGGCGATTGTCGCGGCACGGACCAATCCGTCGAAATGCGCAGAGAGGGCGGCCACACGCTCGCGGTCACGAAACACCAGATAGTTCGACCCCAGATAGATGACCGCAAGCAACGGCCCGAAAATCGTGACGGGCGCAGAGAAAAGCTGCCGTTGGTCAAACAGATAGACACGCAAGCTCGGGTAAAGCTGCGCGTGCAGGTCTTGGAGATGGCGCAATTGGGTGCGGCGAATGTCGCGTGGGACATCTGCGTAATAGCCCTCGGCACGGGCAAAACTCGACAATTCACACAGCGGAAAGGCGATCTCGTAATCCGAGCGCGCCCCGCGCATCCACGCCAGTCTGTCGCGGCTTGCGCCGACGGCCTGATCAATCGTTTTGCCCAACGACGGGGCATATTCCCAGCGCAGCATCTCATCTGTCTTGAGCATATCGGGCAGGCCAGCGGGCACATGGCGGATTTTGTAACCTGCGGCCTCCTGATGCCACGCAAAAATCTGCTCGTCGACAAGCGCGCGGGGCGCTTGGGTCATGGTCATCGCTGCGGCAACCAGATCGGCGGCCTGCTCTGGGAAATCCGACAGACCTAGGAGCCAATCAGCGCTGACGCCAAGGGCGGCCGCACAGGCGGCAACGAGTTGGGCATTGGGCATCCGCGCGCCTGTGTCCTTGAGCAATTGCGACAAGGTCGAGCGGTCAACGCCCGTGTGGTGCGCAAGTTTGCTTTGGTTTGACCCCGCCAGGGCCATGCCTTTCGCAAGCCTTTCGCGAAACACGGCGGCGCGGTCGAATTTGGTGCTTATTATATCCATTGCTTACAAATATCACATTTATAGATAGTTGTGAACTACTATCAGAATAGGCAAATCAGGTGGGCCCTGCCACGACAGGCATATGAAATCCACGACTGACTGGCCCACCGTGGCCCTCCTTTTTGGCTGCTATGCGCTCTGGGCTTTGTTGCTCTTTGTGGCACCAGTTTGGCTTGCCGTGGTGCTATTGGGGCCTGTCATCGCGCTGCAATCCTCGCTGCAACACGAGGTCTTGCACGGTCACCCTTTCCCCAACCAGACCCTCAATGAGGCGCTTGTCTGGCCCAGCCTCAATCTTGTGATCCCTTACAACAGGTTTCGCGATACGCATTTGCAGCACCACAACGATGCGCGACTGACCGATCCCTATGATGATCCGGAAAGCAACTATCTGGACCCCGAGGTGTGGCGTGCCTTACCTGCATGGCGGCAAGTCCTTTATCAGTGCAACAACACGCTTATTGGGCGTCTTGCCTTGGGCCCGTTGCTCGGAACGGTTGCTTTTCTCAAGTCGGATCTACTCTCGCGTGACCGCAAGATATACGGGCAATGGGCGGCGTATCTGCCCGCGATGGTCTGCGTCATAGCCATCGTCAATCTGTCGCAATTGCCACTCTGGCTTTATGTGATCACTGCTTACATCGGGCTTTCGATCCTCAAACTGCGCACATTTCTTGAACATCAAGCCAGTGATCGCTGCTCGGGCCGCACAGCGATCGTGGAGTCGGGCGGGGTCTTTGGGTTTTTGTTTCTGAACAACAATTTACACAGCGTTCACCACAAGCACCCAAAGGTGGCGTGGTATCGGCTGCCCGCACTCTATCGGGCCAATCGTGACCGCTATTTACAGCGCAACGGCGGCTATTTTTACCCGTCTTATGGGGCGATCTTCAAACGTTATGCGCTCAGAACCAAAGATTCTGTCGCACATCCGCTCTGGCAAAGGCGCTGATTGCAGCGCATAGAGGGCAAATGGACCTCTGGATACCGATCACAGTCGGAGCGGCTATGGCGCAAACCATCCGCTTCATGCTGCAAAAGCAACTCAAATCGACCAAGCTTTCAACGGCGGGGGCAACCTTTGCCCGCTTTATCTATTCCGCACCTTTGGTCATGGTTGTGGCAATCATCTACGCGCGCAGCACGGGGCAGGGCGCACCTGACATCCCGCTGGCGTTCTGGAGTTACGCGGTCCTTGGGGGCACCACGCAAATCATCGGGACCGCCTGTGTTGTTGCGCTTTTTTCGCACCGTAACTTTGCGGTCGGGATCACATTCAAGAAAACCGAAGTCCTGCTCAGCGCCTTCATCGGTTTTGCGCTTTTGGGCGATCTTATCTCGCTGCCAGCCCTTTTCGCGATCATCATCGGGCTGTTTGGAGTGCTCTTGCTGTCTGATTTGCCCAGCATCGCGGGGCGGTTTCACCAGCGGATTTGGAACAAGGGCACGGCTCTGGGATTGGCATCTGGACTGGCTTTCGGGTTTTCGGGAAACGGGTATCGGGGGGCATCGTTGTCTTTGGGCGCGGGCGACGTGTTTTACCGCGCCATCGTCACGCTGGCCTTTGTCACCGTTTTTCAAACTGCGATCATGGCGGTCTGGTTGATCTGGCGCGAGCGGGGCGAAATTAGCCGCGTGTTGGGGGCTTGGCGGGTTGCGTCGCTTGTCGGGTTAAGCTCGATGGCGGGGTCGATCTGCTGGTTCACGGCCTTTACGCTCCAGACCGTCGCCTATGTCAACGCTTTGGGGCAAATCGAGCTTTTATTCTCGCTGCTCGTGGGCGCGTTTATTTTCGGCGAGAAAGTCAGCCCGCGCGAATGGCAGGGGCTGCTTTTGCTGACGGGAAGTATCGTGCTTTTGGTGCTGGCGGGCTAGAGAGGGCTCTTGCCGCCCAAGCGGTGGACCAGATGGCGCTCGTCATCATTGGCGAAAAACGGCACCGTCTCGGGCGGGCCACCGCGCGCAATATGGGCGCGCAATTCGGCCAGAACAACTTGGGTGATAAACGGTAAATCAAAGCTGCGCGCTTGATCCAAAGGCACCCATTGTAAATGAGATAACTCGTCTTCGGCGCGGGTAAAGTCATCCGGGTCCGTGATCAAATCTGCGGCATCTGCGAGTAAAAAACGGGCATCAAAGCGCCGCGGTGCGCCCTCTGGCGTGACCGCACGAAAGAAAAATGTGGTCGCCGCAACATTGGGAATATGGCCCGTCGCGGCAAATCCGCGCCAGCCTTTCGGGGCGTTCGCCCATGTCTGCGGCGCACCAAGCACTTGCCCGGTTTCTTCCCAAAGCTCTCTTATCGCGGCGGCAGCAATCGCTGTGGGCGGAATCTGCGCACGATCTGACAAACGATCAGCACAAAGGGCGGGCAATGGCGTCGCTGTGACGAGCGCGTCATTGGGATCAATGGCCCCCCCGGGAAATACAAACTTTCCGGGCATGAAGGCGGCCGATGCACCACGTTGCCCCATTAACACCGCCTCACGATCGCGCAAGACGATCATGGTGGCCGCGTCGCGAATGGGGACGCTTGCCTGCATTTATGCGGGCTGCCCGAAGCCGTGCATGCGACGGGACCACTGGATCGCGACAACCAACCCCTTCAGGCGGGGCAGCAAATAGAGCGAAAGCGCCACCGTCAGAACAGTGAAAACCGTGGCCATCACAGCAGGATCAGGGCGAAACCATGACCATGTGAAATGCATGAAGATCGCGAGCAAATGGCCCACAATCAGGATTGTCAAATAGGCAGGGCCATCATCTGCGCGATGGTGGCGCATGACTTCGTTGCAGTTCGGACAGGAATCTACGACCTTTAGATATCCATCAAAAAGATGCCCGTCACCGCAATTCGGGCAGCAGCGGCGAAACCCGCGCCACATTGCAGGCTTGGATGGACGGTCGTCAATAACTTCAGCGCTCATATGTGGTCTCCGCTATGAAAGCCCCCGACATAGGCTGTTTTTGCTGTTTTGAAAAGAGGCGGACAATGTCTTGCGGCCCCATGCCGCAATCGGTCTCTCAAAAAAATTTTGCGTGGCGTGCGACGGAACTTTGACACAGTCCCGTTGAAGAAGGGTCAACAGCGCAAACGGCGCAACTTAGACCCGAAAAGGAATGACCATGAAAACGACAGTATTGATTGCAGCAATCACAGCAGGCCTGACTTTGGTGGCGGTAGACGCCAGCGCGGACGGTCGGGGTGGTCCACGCGAGAAGCCGGAATTTGCAACCTTGGACGCAGACGGGAACAGCGCGATCAGCCTTGAGGAGTTGCAAAACGCAGGTGCCGCCCGCTTTGCTGAAATGGACACAGACGGGAATGGGGCGCTCTCTGTAGAAGAACTCGCAGCGGCTCGTGCGGCTGAAATGGCCGATCGTGCGGCGAAAATGATCGCGCGGATGGATGAAAACGGTGACGGCGAGTTGCAGGCCGATGAAATGAAGCCACGCGGTCGTGGTGATTATGCGGCGCGCATGTTCGGCCATATGGATGCGGACGATGACGGCAAGATCAGCCAAGAAGAATACGACGCGGCTGGCGAAGGTCGCCGTGGGCGTGGCAAAAGCGACGGCGGTCGCGGTTAAGTGTAGCAGCGCGGGGCGCGCTTGCATAACGCGGGCCCTGCGCATTGCCGATGTGGCTGAATGTGGATACGACCTGAGAGCATGAATGCCTTCATGGGATCTTGGCGCGATGCGCCCGACGACGCGGTTCTGGTTGCTTATGCGAGCGGAGACGGATCGGCTGCGCAAGTCTTGTCACAGCGCCTAGTGCCGCGCGTTTTGGCACAGGCGAAACGCATGCTGGCGGATCGAGCGGAGGCCGAAGATGTGGCGCAAGAGGCCATGATGCGACTTTGGAAGATCGCGCCCGACTGGCGGCAAGGCGAGGCGCAAGTCTCGACATGGCTCTACCGCGTTGTGGCCAATTTATGCACCGATCGGCTACGCAAAAGGCGCAGCCTCTCGCTTGATGATATCGCCGAGCCGGCTGACCCGCAAAAAAGTGCCGTCGCACAAATGCTCGAAACATCGCGCCTGACCGCACTGGCGGATGCGCTCGCGCAATTGCCCGACAGGCAAGCGCAAGCCGTCTCGTTGCGGCATCTCGAGGGGTTGTCCAATCCCGAGATTGCGACAATCATGGACATCAGCCTACGTTCGGTGGAAAGTTTAACCGCACGCGGAAAGAGGGCTCTTACGGATATTTTAGCAGGCCGTCGCGCCGAATTGGGGTATGAAGATGAGTAAATCAGACGATCAAATGCTCGACGATCTCTTCGCTTTGGCGCAGGCAAAACCTGTGATGCCATCTGATGACCTGATGGCGCGAATTTTGGCCGATGCAGATGCGGTGCAGGTCGCAGCACCGGCGCCAACGCAGTCGATTTGGGCCGGTTTTTTCGATATCATCGGAGGATGGCCCAGTGTTGGCGGGCTTGCTATGGCGGGCGTGACAGGGGTCTGGTTCGGAATCGCACCGCCTGCAACCGTGACGACCTTTGCGGCCGACCTGATCGGCACCGACGTCACTGTCGACCTGCTCGCAGATTCAAGCAGCTATTTCGCGGAGACATTGACCGATGGATAACCCAATGAAACAACCTCGCAGACTTTGGCGTGTTGTGCTGGTGCTTTCTCTCGCACTCAACGTCGCGGTTGTGGGGGCCGTTGCTGGCCTTGCGATTTCGGGGCGGGCAAATGACGGGCCGCCGCAACGGCTGATGTTTGATTTTGGCCCCTTAGGGCGTGTGCTGGACCCAGCCGATCGGCGGGCTATCGGCAATGCGCTGCGCAGAAATGGTGCAATACCGTTAGATCGCAGCGAGATGCGCGGGAAAATCGTCGATTTTGCTGCGGCACTGCGGCAAGATCCGTTTGATGCGGACTTGGTCACGCGTGAGCTTGGATCGTTTCGGTCACGCTCGGAGCAAGTGCAACAAGATGCGCAAGATGCTTTTATTGCGCACCTGAGTTCTATGTCGCCCGATGGGCGGCGCAAATTGGCAGACAGGCTCGAACATGGTGCACGCCGGTAGTAGCGCTAGGCGGCGGTGCAACGGCTCATTGCGACGGTGTCACGTCCTGCGGATTTCGCAGCATAGAGCGCGGCATCTGCTTGTCCGCACATCCCGTTGATTTGCCCTCGGTCGAGCGGGGTGAGGCCGCCCGTTGTAACGCCGACAGAGGCTGTGACGGTCAATAGCGGGTGATCAGGGCCAATCGAGAAGGGGCGAGCCGAAATAAGCTTGCGGACACGGTCTGCGGCAGCATGGGCCTGCTCACCGCAGGTGCGGGGCATCGCAATCATAAACTCTTCCCCGCCGATCCGCGCCACCAGATCAATCGCGCGCAAATTCTCGCGCAGGCGGCGGGCAATTTCGATCAAGACCATATCTCCGGCAGCATGGCCAAAACGATCGTTGATCGACTTGAAGTGATCAATATCCAGCATCATCACAGCAAATTCGCGCTGTGTTGTGCGGGCCTGTGCGGCGATGCGCACCAAATGCGGCTCTACATATCGGCGGTTGAAAAGGCCCGTGAGCGGATCGGTTACCGCGGCCTGCAACCCGTCGCGAACCGTATTGCGCAGGCGATCATGCAATAGCTTTTGGTGTACCAGTGCTTTCGCGCGCAAAACAAGTTCACCCCCAGAAATCGCGCTAAAAACCGCATCATCGGCGCCAAGATCAAGTGAAAGAGCGGCCGTCTCAACCTGCCCATCAGGCAAGATCACCATGATCGCCGATGTGCGCGTTTCCGCCCGCGACCGCAAGTCAGACACCAGCCGAAAAATGCTCCGACCATCATCGGTGTATTGCATGCCATCAATAATAAAGAGGTCGGGAACGGGGGTAACGGCTGTCGTTGTTAAGATCCGATCCGTTTCAAACCGCAGAACGGGGAGTGTTAGGCCTTCATTGAGTTTCTGGGCGAAACTGGCGCCTGACGGGGCGGAATTTGACACAAGTGCGACGCGTGCGGCGACATTAAAGCCGCTGCGTGTTTCTTCAAAGCCAAGTGCGCGACTGGTGCCATCGCGCAGCATCAACTCTTGGCGGGCATGGCGGACACGCAGCAATGACCGAATACGCGCGAGCAATAATGCGTCGTTGATCGGGCGCGGCAGAACGTCATCTGCGCCCGCATCCAAGGCCGCAAAACGAGCCCGCGCGGTATCTGCGATACCCACGGAAATAATGGCAATCGCTGCCGTATCTGGATTGCCTTTGAGGTCGCGGCAAAAACCGTGGCGATCTTCGGCTTGGTCTGACAGGTTGATCAAGATGAGGTCAGGCCGGTTGCGTTCAATAATCGCTTCCGCTTCCGCCCGTGATCCGCAAGCATCGACAATAAACTGAGCGGCCAACATTTTGACCTTCAGCACAATCCTGTTTGTCGGTAACGTATCGACAATCAAAATGCGGCCCGTCTTATCTATCATCCTTTCGTGGTTTCACCACTGCGACAGCTTCAAGCTAGACCTGAATGGTTAAAAAACGGTTTCCACTGAAAAAGAGGATCAAATGAACCCAGAACATGCGCAAGTTATCGCCCTTCAGTGCCTTGGCTGGTTGGCAGGCAACGATGAGCTTTGCCCAATTTTTCTTGGCGCAACAGGGGGATCGATCGAAGATTTGCGGGCGCAGGCAGGCGATACGGCGTTTCAAAGCTCGGTGCTTGAGTTTCTGACGATGGATGACGCTTGGGTGATTGCGTTCTGCGATGCGCACGACCTGAAATACGATGTCCCCTTGCGCGCGCGTTACGCCATGCCGGGGGGCGAATCCGTTCACTGGACCTAAAGGTCGATTGCGATTTCGCCCATCGGCTCTGCCGCGCGGCTTTGGCACAGAATAATCTCGCGCGTGCGCTGCGCCTTTGACAGCACATAATCGCGATGCTCGACTTCGCCCGAAATCACGCCGCATTTGCACACACCACAAAGCCCGTCGGCGCATTTCACATCAACTGGCACTCCGATTCTCAACAGCGCGTCGGCGGCTGTCTCATCGGCGGCCACAGGCACAATCTGCCCGTCTTTCAGGCGCAGTTTGAATGGGTGGTTGACGTAGTCATGCGCTTCGGGGACTGCGAAATACTCTAAATGCCGCGCCTCCTCCGGATAACCGTTGACCTCTGCCGCGGCCATCACCGCCGTCATATAAGCGTCGGGCCCGCAGGTATAGACATGGGCGCCTTTGCGGTAGGCCATCACCATTGCCAGATCGGCCCGCGTGCCCTCATCAGAGATATTCAGTTGCACATTTGCGGCCCATGGCTGCGCGCTCAGTAAAGGAATGAATCCAGCATCCGCACGGGTTTTCGCGCTATAGTGCAGGGCAAAGGGCTTGCTCAAAGCATGCAAGCGGTGCGCCATCGCGATCATCGGCGTGATCCCGATCCCCCCGCCCATCAGCATCGTGTGGCTGGCGTCCTCCACCAGTGGGAAATGGTTGATCGGCTTGGACACAAACACCCTGCGCCCCAGCCCGAAAATCCGGTGCATGAGTTTAGAGCCACCGCGCCCCTGATCCTCGCGCAGCACCGCAATCTGGTAGGACTTCCGATCCGCAGGGTCGCCCGACATCGAATACTGGCGAAAGAACTCAGGCGCGATGACAACATCCAAATGCGCGCCTGCCGTAAAAGGCGGCAGGTCCGCGCCGTTGGGGTCTGAAAACTCATAGAGCGTCACTGCATCCGTCAATTTCTCGGCCCGCGTCACGACTAGGCTTAGGATCGGCGCGTCGCCCTCGGTTGCGCGATACACATGCTCAGTTGGCAGGCCGTTGGCCCGCCGCGCCCTATGCTCATCTGCTGATATCATCGCCTGATAGGCCGCGATCCCAGCTTCGCGGTCCATCGGAAACGGCCAAGGGTAGGGCGGCGGCGCAAGGGGGGCGGGGTAAACTGCCAAAGTCTGATCCGCATAACGCAGCTTCAAGTCGCGCGACAAGGCCCGTTTGTTCACAGGCTCAATGGCAGTGCGGTAAGCCCCGTCGTCGCGCATCTCCAAGTCCCACCACCACTTTTTGACGGGATTTATCGACCCATTGCCGAGGGTGTCATCGAGCGCCGCCAAGGCCCTTGCCGCCTTTGGCACCGTCATCGCCAGCTTGCGGAACGGGGCCTCTGCAAACAGCCCTTCGAGGTTCCAGGGGCAGGTCTTCATACAGCGCCCGCACATCGCGCCATTCTTCTGGCTCACGCGGTAGGTCGTGCATTTCTGGCTATCGGATTTCCAAATCTCATAGCCGTTGAACATCAGCTTTGGTCCTGCCGTAATAGCGCCAGACGGGCACTCGCGAGCGCATTTATTGCAGGCTTCGCAAAAGCTTTGCAGGCCAAAATCAATCGGCTTGTCGTGTGTCATCGGCATATTCGTTGTGACAACGCCCGATTTCAAACGCGGTCCAAGGAACGGATTGAGGATCACCTCGCCAATGCGGCTGACCTCGCCAAGCCCCGCGAGCAACAGGAGCGGCGGATGTAGCACCTCGTCGTCCATGACCGAATGAACCCGCGCCGTATAGCCCAAGTTGCGCAAATGCTGCGCCAAAACACCGCCCAAAAGCGAAAACCGCAAATAGGCTCGCATGGATTGGGCGCAGGCGATCCAGTCGTCGCCCGATGCGCCCTCCATCGTTTCGTGACCTTGGTCGATAATCATTGAAATTGCGTTGCGGTGGTAGGGGGTAATAGGCCCGCCCGCCGCGTCATGGCTATAGTAGGCCCAGTCAGGACAAGCGCTTAATCCGCAGGCATCGACACCAAGGAAATAAAGCGCTGCCTTGATATTGGCGGCATTTGCCGCGGTGTCGTCAGTGCCGTCCTGCTTTGCCGCCGCCTCGCCATCCTGTAGCAATACAAAGGCACCAAGCGACGGGCGGAACGCAAAAGCGCTCGCTGATTTGCGCACATAGTTGCCGTTTTTTGTGGCCTCTTGCACCTGTTTGCCCAAGTCCCCAAACAGCGCCCGCGCAAACAGGTTCGCCCGTTTTGGGACCCGCGCGACATTGGGCGCGTCAATATAGGTCGTGGGGGTTTCCACGCGTTTGAGCGTCTCAAAGGGATGCGGACCCAAGGCGTAATCGCGCTTGGCGTAAACATCGCGGCGACCAGCCGATTTCGTATGTGCGCCCATGCCGAAAGTATAGCTGAGCGGGGCTTCCTGACACGGCACAATCGGCAAATCAGCGGCCATTTCAAGCGTCGTCGTCACCGCCGCCAAACCGTATTGGTCGCCCGTAAACGGGTTCACCAAAACACCGTCTTCCAAGGCTACCAAACCTGCCGAAGCCGCCAGCGCCCCCAAATTCACGTCGCTCGCCGCCATCGAATGGGCCCGCGCCTCATAGCCCAAGGTGCGGATATAACTCGCCAGCGTCACGGCGGTTTCCATGCTGCGCAAACAGGTGCGCTGGGGCAGGGCGTCTTTGATCCAGCCGGCACCCACCTCGTCCTCGCGCGGCGCGCGGGGGTGGTCATATAAGAACATGATCGCATGTGTATGATGACGGCAATCGGCGGGGGGCAAAGCCATACTCTCGCGCAGGCCCGCCATAATCACATCAATGCCCGCGGCCAATGATTTGGGCTGCATCACCCGCAATTTATCGGCCAATCGGTCCACATCGGGGTTCACGAGCGGCGCATCCAGCCAGACCGCCGGATCAATCGCGCAGGTGCCAACCATGCTGGCGTCGCAATAATAACCGAATGATTTCATATGATTGGCGCGTTCTGCCAAGTCATTGGGAATTTCGGCGATCTCTCGTTTCACCATCCCGTCCCGCGTCGCATCAAGCATCGCCTGATATTCCTGCATCGCGTTTACGATGCTTTTGTGGTCCTCAGGCCGGCGAAAAGAAACCGGTTGCATCACAGGCATGGCTGACAGATCAACCCCAGACATCCGCTTGAGTTTTTCAAGCGGAAACGGACCAAGATGCATCGGGCGGGAACGGTAAGAGCGAAGTTTGAGCATGATAGTTGACACCGTCACGGCCGCAGGGTGGAGTGTCAATACGAGACAAAGAAGGAACCCAAAATGATCAAAGGTATCGTCTTCGATAAAGATGGCACGCTGTTCGATTTCAACGCAACTTGGGGCGTTTGGACGCGCAGTATGATTGCGGCCGAGGCTGGCGATGATCCGGAAAAGATCGAGACTTTGGCCAATGCGCTGGGCTACGATTACGAGGGCGGCGTGTTTTGGCCCGAAAGCATCGTGATCGCGGAAACCGTTGATTTTATTGCCGAAGCCATGCTCGAACATTTGCCAGATGTGATGAAAAAAGATCTGATGGTCCGTATGCGCAAGGCCACGATCAACGTGCCACAAGTGCAGGCCGCCCCGCTTTGGCCCTTGCTGCACGAGATCAAGGAAATGGATATCCTCATTGGTCTGGCCACCAATGACGCCGAAGAAAACGCCCGCGCCCATCTGGGCGAGGCGGATGTGTTGGATCTTTTTGATTTTATCGCAGGCTATGACAGTGGGTTCGGTGGAAAGCCCGAGCCTGAGCAGCTTCTTGGGTTCTGCACCACCACAGGGCTTGCCCCCGAAGACTGCATCATGGTCGGCGATAGCATCCATGACCTGAATGCCGGCAATGCGGCGGGTATGCGGACCGTTGGCGTGCTCACTGGGCCCGCACAGGCCTATGAATTGCAGCCCTTTGCCGATGTTATTCTCGACAGTATCGCGGAACTGCCAGAGTGGCTCGCGCGGCAAAACCGCGAGTGACTTGCTAAAACGACAAATCTTGTCGCGTTTACGCAAGGCTTGGGCGTTGGTCCTGCCAAACTGATCTCATCGCAAACGGGGAGATGAGATCATGTCAGACACACCAAGACGGCGTGGCGGCGGACGGGCAGGCAACGCGACACGACGTGGTCACGAGGTCATTGATCAGATGCCATGGCGCATCCCCGTCAACACGGATCGCCCGACAGAACCGCTTGGCCCCGAGGGTGTCGAGGCCATTCACAACGGTGCGATGACGATTCTTGAGGACATCGGGATCGAGTTTCTCAATGAAGAGGCGCTTGAGCTGTTCAAGCAAGCAGGCTGCACCGTGAACGGCACCAATGTGCGTATGGGCCGCGATTGGGTCATGGAAATGCTGTCGCATGCGCCCGCGCAGTTCGACATCACCCCGCGCAACCCCGACCGCAAGATCACCATCGGCGGTAAGCATATCCTGTTCGGCAACGTCTCTTCGCCGCCCAATTATTTCGACATGGAGATCGGCAAAAAGGTCTCTGGCACCCGCGCACAATGTGCTGATCTTCTGCGTCTGACCCAGTATTTCAACTGCATCCACTTTGCGGGGGGCTATCCGGTTGAACCTGTTGATGTGCACGCCTCTGTGCGCCACCTTGACGTGGTTTACGACAAAATGACGCTCACCGACAAAGTGGCGCATGCCTATTCCTTAGGCAAAGAACGCGTCGAAGATGTCATGGAAATGGTCAAAATCGCGGGCGGGCTGACCGAAGAAGAGTTCGTCGCTAAACCGCACATGTATACCAACATCAACTCGACCTCGCCGCTCAAGCATGACGTGCCGATGATCGACGGCTGCTTGCGCTGCGTGCGGCGTGGCCAAGCCGTCATCGTGACACCTTTCACGCTCGCAGGTGCGATGGCGCCCGTCACCATGTCGGGCGCTGTGACGCTTTCTATCGCCGAAGCTCTTTCCGCAATCGCTCTCTTCCAATACGTCCGGCCGGGCGCGCCCTGCGTGATCGGCACATTCACCTCCAACGTCGATATGAAATCGGGCGCGCCTGCTTTCGGCACCCCCGAGTATATGCGCGCGACGCAAATGACAGGTCAGATGGCACGGTTCTATGGGCTGCCGATGCGAGCCTCTGGCGTCTGTGCGGCCAACGTGCCCGACGGCCAAGCGATGTGGGAAACCTCCAACTCGCTCTGGTCGGCTGTGCAATCGGGCACCAACGTCGTCTATCATGCAGCGGGCTGGCTTGAGGGCGGGCTGATCGCTTGCCCTGAAAAATTCATCATGGACTGCGAAGTCATCCAGATGATCCAGCGCTATATGGAGCCCGAAATCGTGGCGACGGGCGTGGACGACATCGCGATTGATGCGATCAAAGAGGTTGGACCGACAGGCCACTTCTTCGGCATTCAGCATACCCAAGACCGCTATGAAAAGGCGTTTTATTCACCCATCGTCTCCGATTGGCGGAACTTTGAGGCTTGGGAAGTCGCGGGCGGCGTCTGGACGGCGGAGCGTGCACATCGCACCTTTAAAGACATTATCGGCACGTCTGAGCCGCCGAAAATGGACGAAGGGGTGCGCGAAGAGCTAGCAACCTTTGTTGCCAAGCGCAAAGAAGAAGGTGGCGCGCCGACCGACTTCTAAAGGCGGAAAAATAAATAGCTGATTTTGTGAAACTCTGTTGGCGAACGACCCGTGGTTAATTTCGAACGCAAGGCAAGGGGCCTTGCGGCGAACACCAAACGGGAAACCAAAACAATGACAAAATCATGCATCATCTCCGCAGTTACCGCTGCCGTTCTGTCCATCTCTGCTGGCGCTGCTTTCGCTGAAAGCCACGCAATGGCAAATCCGATGGTCGGCGGCGCAGAAATGTTCGCAGACAAAAACATCGTTGAAAACGCGGGGAACTCTGCCGATCACACAACGCTGGTCGCAGCCGTGACCGCCGCTGGCCTTGTCGATACCCTCGCAGGCGAAGGTCCTTTCAACGTTTTCGCACCGACCAATGACGCCTTTGCAAAGATCAACCCAGAGCAACTGGCCGCACTTCTTCTTCCCGAAAACAAACCGGCGCTGACGCAGATTCTGACCTGTCATGTGGTCGGCAAGGCCGTGCTCTTTGATGCGCTCAACGGCATGATCAGCGACGATGGCGGCGAGCACCCTGTTCCTACACTTGGCGGTTGCACATTGATGGCGAAATATGAGGGCGACATGATCACATTGACCGACGAGCGCGGCCAAGTGGCGACCATCACCATCGCTGATGTGATGCAGTCCAACGGCGTGATCCACGTGATCGACACTGTGATGTTGCCAGCTGAATAAACTCTCTTTGCGAGGTTTTTAATGAGTGCTGGCGCCCGCGACCCAGATCGGTTCGCGGGCGCTTTTTATTGTGCCAGACAGCCTGAAATTTGGTCCGCCATCTGCGACATTAACGCCGAATAAAACCCGACGCCCAGCGGACTATTCACCCCGATCGGATCAATCTGCGCTGTTTTTACGTCGGTTCCATCGGTTAAGATGCCCGCCCAAGACGGGTTCACCTCTGGGTCCAAAAGCACACAAACCACGTTGCCACTTTGCGCGATCTCCCTCAACTCCGCGATATGCGCAGGCCCAGGTGCCGCCGCATCAGAATCCGAGATTGCACCCTTGGTCATGACCCCAAAAGCATCAGCAAAATACCCGTAGGCATCATGCGGCCAAATCACACCGCGCCCCGCAACTGCCTCCATCTTGGCGGCGATGTCCAAACGCAACTCCACATTGCTCACAGCAGCCTGCTCCGCGTTATCCGCGTAGGCCTCGGCATTCTCAGGATCAACCGCGCCCAAAGCCGCCGCAATTGCCCCCAACCAAGCGTTCGCGATCGCAGGATCAAGCCAAGCATGCGGATCAATTACCCCATGGTCGTGGTCATCCTCATCATGCGATTCGCGGGGTGCCCACCCATCACTTAGCAATAAGGCTAACTTTTTAGCATCAGGGGCCAATGCCTGCAAAGGCGCTTCTAACCAAGGGGTTAGACCAGCTCCCACCCAAATCACCAGATCAGCATCCGCCAAAACCTGCCCATCCGAGGGGCGCATTGTATAATGGTGCGCATCCGCATTCGTGGGCAGCAACAGGGTCGGGGAGCCCAAATCACCCATGACCTCGCTCACCAACCCATGAATGGGCGCGATATCCGTTACGACGATCGGCGTAGCGGCGGCATTGGAGGCGAAAAGGGCGGCAAAAGCAGCTATCAGGCGCATGTTTTCTCCTTGTATTAGGTTTCGTTGTAGGGGTATATGTTATAACATAACAGAAAGTGCAAGATGTTTTCCGATCCCCTCGGCTTTGCCGCACATGACCATAGCACATGCGTGCAGTCCGCGATGGCCTCTGCGCGGGCGATCTGCGGCGAGCGTGGCGTGCAATTCACGCCTGTCCGCCAGCGGTCCCTTGAAATTCTACTCGAATCCCATGCCGCCATGGGGGCTTACGATGTGCTCGAACGGTTGAGCGCCGAGGGTCTCGGCTCCAAGCCACCCGTCGCATACCGCGCGCTGTCTTTCCTTGTTGAACAGGGTTTCGTGCACCGGATCGAGCGGCTCAACGCTTTTATCGCCTGCGCCCATCCGGGGGCGGCCCATGATCCAGCATTCATGATTTGCCGCGCCTGTGGGACGGTGGCCGAGGCGCAGTCGGCTGGGTCTGCCCTAGGTGCATCCGCAGCGCTGAGCGGCTTCCACATCGAGCAAACCGTCATCGAGGCCGAGGGGCTTTGCCCGTCGTGTCAAACAGGAGCCACCGCATGACTGCGATCCTGAGCGCCACGGGCATCACCGCCAAACACGGGCGCAATACTGTCCTGCATAATGTTGATTTATCCCTCAAGGCGGGTGAAATCGTCACCATCGTCGGGCCAAACGGCTCTGGCAAATCGACGCTTTTGCGCGTGTTGATCGGTGCGCTTAGGCCCACTCAAGGAAAAGTGACCCGCAAAGACGGTTTGCGCATTGGTTATGTCCCGCAGAAATTGCATATCGACCCGACCATGCCGATGACCGTTCGCCGCTTCCTTGATCTGCCAAAACCTGTGAGCGATGATGCCGCGGCGCATGCCCTTAGCACCTCCGGCGCACGCGATGTGCACAGCCAGCAAATGGCTTCTTTGTCTGGGGGGCAGTTCCAACGGGTGTTGCTCGCGCGCGCGATTTTGGGGCGCCCTGACGTGCTGATGCTCGACGAGGCGACGCAAGGGCTCGACCAACCTGGATCAGCCCGTTTTTATCAACAAATTGACGCGGTTCGACGCGAATTGAACTGTGCCGTTCTGATGGTCAGCCACGAATTACACGTTGTCATGAGCGCCTCTGACCGTGTCATTTGCCTCAACGGGCACGTCTGTTGCGAAGGTACACCAGATGTTGTGTCCGCCGCCCCCGCATACCGCGAACTTTTCGGGACAGGCACAGGCGGCGCGCTCGCCCTTTACCGCCATGAGCATGACCACCATCACCACCATGAGGCAGCAGACTAATGCTCGACGATTTTATGTTCCGCGCGACACTGGCGGCCATCGGCACGGCCATTTCCGCAGGCGGCTTGGGCTGTTTTGTGGTCTGGCGGCGCATGGCCTATTTCGGGGATGCCACGGCACACGCGGCAATCTTGGGCGTAGCACTTGCCTTGCTGTTCGGCACCTCAATCTTCTTAGGGGTCGGTTTCATTGCATTTTTGATGGCGGTCCTGATCTTCTCACTCTCGGGCAAAGGCCAATCCGTAGATACAATCCTCGGCGTTCTTGCGCATGGCGCCTTGGCTCTTGGGCTTGTCGCGGTCACGCTGATCCCCAATCAACGCATTAACCTTGACGCTTACCTCTTCGGAGACGTGCTGACAGTCACACGCGGTGATCTTGGCATAATCTGGATCGGCGCTGTGATTGTCGCACTCGTGCTTTGGCGGCATTGGACGGCACTTTTGACTTCCACGCTCAGCCCAGATCTAGCCTATGCCGCTGGCATGAACCCGCGTCGCGAACAGCTTGTTTTGACGCTGCTTCTCGCCGCGGTTGTCGCTGTCGCCATCAAGGTTGTTGGTGCTCTTTTGATTACGGCCATGCTGATCATTCCCGCAGCAGCGGCCCGAAATTTCGCGAGAACGCCAGAGCAAATGGCCATTTTGGCAAGCGGCATCGCGGCACTTGCAGCCTTTGGCGGCGTGCGGCTTTCGTTGCTCATGGATACGCCTGTCGGGCCGACAATCATCTGCGTCGCAACAGCAATATTCGCCGTAGGGGCGGTCAGCGGCTTGGTGCGAAGAGCCGCCTAAATATCGTACCAGATTGTGCCTGGCCCGTTGTTTGTCAGGCTGACTGACATCTCGGCCCCAAAGCGGCCAGTCGCAACGGGCACGCCTAAAGCGTTCATATCCGCGATAAAGGTCTCGTAGAGCCTGCGTCCATCTTCGGGGGCCGCCGCATAGGAAAACCCTGGCCTGTTGCCGCGCGAAACATCCGCGCCAAGAGTGAATTGGCTGACAATCAATGCGCTGCCGCCTGTGTCTTTCAGTGACAGGTTCATCTTGCCTGCCTCATCCTTAAATATGCGCAATTTTGATATCTTGGCCGCAAGTTGCGCAGATTTCGCCGCATCGTCTCCCTGCATTGCGCAAAAGAAGATGAGCATCCCTTCGTCAATTTGCCCCACGACCGCGCCGTCAACCGTCACGCTGGCCTTGGTCGCACGTTGAACGAGTGCCCTCAAAGCTCTGACGCCCAAGGCGGGTTGGCGCCTGCACGAGACACGGTGATCGACGCGACCTTCGCGCCAAAGGCGGCGGCTTGGGCCAGCTCGTCTATCGTGGCCGCGCCGATTTTCGCTTTGGTCAACACCCCACGCGCATCGAGATTGGCCAAAAAGCCCGCGCTGAATGTATCGCCTGCGCCGACCGTATCGACGACCTTTGCCTTCACCGCGGGCACGTCGACCGAGGCGTCGCGGGTCAGAACGGTGACACCCTCGGCGCCCTTTGTCAGCAGGATGATCTGTACCGTAGTGCCTTCAAACAAGACCGATGCATCCGTGCCGCCTGTGATCCACTCAAGGTCTTCGTCGGAGGTTTTGATGATATCCGCGACCGCAAACATGGATTTCAGGCGGGCGCGGTAGGCCGCCTCGTCGGTGATAAAGCCGGGGCGGATGTTGGGGTCGATCATGGTCACGCGGGTCGTGGCCTCGCGCAGCATGAGCGCTTGGTAAGCGGCGGCGCATGGCTCGACCACAAGGCTGATGCCGCCAAAGAAGATCGCGTCGGCGGTGACTTCAGGCAAATCATCCGACGTGATCATGCGGCCCGCTGTGTTTTCGTCATAGAATGCATAAGACGCATGTCCATTGGTCAATTTGACAAAGGCCAAGGTCGTCGGGCGGTCACTGATATTGGCGGGGCTGCTGTCAACTTTTGACGCGGCGAGTTCGGCGCGCAAAACATCGCCGAACAAATCCGAGGAGAGGCCAGAAAAGAATTGCACCGGCGCATCAAGTCGCCCCAAGGCAACGGCCGTGTTAAAAACCGATCCCCCAGCAAGCGGCGCGAAGGCGTTTTCTCCCTCTGCCGACTGGCGTGGCAACATATCAATCAGGGCTTCGCCCGCACAAAGGATCATCTCAACCTCCAAACTACTGGTTGTTAGCGATAACATATCCAGCAATAAGCGCAATAATGAGTCCGATGATCACGGCAAAAGTAATTTTCCACGCGGAATAGGGCCGCTCGCCTTGGACCCGCCCCGTGCGCCCGTTCACGACAAAGCGGAAGGTGCGCCCGCGATACTTATAGGCGGCCAGCCAGACCGGTAGGAGAATATGCTTGAACGTCACGTCGTTGATCTGCGTTTGCACGTCGCTGACCCGCTGCTCGTCACCGCCTATATCGTATTTCACATCACGCAAGATCATGCGGTCCATATAGGCGCGCGCTTCGGTGAAGCCATCGACAAGCTCGACCTGATATCCTTCGGCGCGGAACCCCGCGAGATATTCGGGTTTATAGGGCTCTAACGCCGACAGATCCCACGGCTCCAGCCCATCTGTATAGCGTTTCGGCAGGCTCTTGGAGGCCAAGACAAGCACATCGTCAAAGAAGCGGGCGACGCGACCTGATGCGCTTGACCAGCGGGTTTTGCGTACGCGCACCTGTTCACGCTTGCCGTCGCGCACGACCGTTTTGGTCTCGCAGTAATGCATCCCGCGTTGGCCCCGATAGGCGCTTTTGGGATCGGCATCAAACGTCCAATAGGGCACATAAATACCGTTCATCTGGCGGCCTTTTCGGGCGTATTCCATCAGCCCGTTGGGTGCAGACCAGAGGCTGCCGAGCCAACCCGTCAGCGCCTTGCGCGCTGAAGGTTCGTCAAGCGCAAAGGGCAGGAGGCCGCGCGGTTTGATATGCCTGTGCAGCCCCGTATCGGTCACGACAGGAGTTGCACAAAACGGACATTCGGCGGCGTGGGTGGTTTCGTCAAGTTCGGTGCTCGCCCCGCAATTGGGGCAGGTGATAACGCGGGTTTCTTCAATCTCGGCCGCGTCCAGCTTATTCGCGACGGCCGCGCGGAAATCGAGCTCTTTGATCCCGCCGACAGTGGTTTGTGTGCCACCGATGGTCTGTTGATTGCCACAGTGGTCGCAAACGAGTTGATGCGAGGCGGGGTCAAACCGAAGGTCTGACCCGCAACTGTCACAAGGAAAACGATGCTCGATCTGCGTGTCGGTCATTTGAACGATTGCAACCTTACGCGCCTGGCGGCGGCGGCGGGAGAACAGTGAAGAGTTGGGCCAGTTCCACAACATCCTCGGCGCGCTTCCAGCCGTCCTGACCTTGTGTCCAGACATGGGTGTCGCGTGTCAGCGCCCCGTCGGTGACCATGCGGCCCATCGAGGCCTTGGAGAAGGGTCCAGTGACCGCCCCGTCAACCGCAATGGGCCAAACGTGTTCTACGGGTGGTGGCGGTGGTGCGGCGGGCGGTGCGACAGGTGCCGCACCCCAAGGGCCGGTTTGCATCTGGTTGGCCATCGCCATCCCCATGCCCATCCCAAGACCTGCGCCCATGCCACCGCCACCGTTTGGATTGTTGGCGGCGGCTGTCATGGCCTCGGCAGCGGAATACTGGGTGAATTTGCCCAAATCGCCAGCGATCCCCATCGAGGTGCGCTTGTCGAGCGCCGCCTCGACCGCGGGCGGCAAGCTGATGTTTTCAATATAAAGCTCGGGGATCATGAGACCGTATTGGGTCATGGTTTCCGATATGGCTGCGGCAACAAGTTTGCCCAGATCAGCCGTATTGGCGGCCATATCCAGCACAGGAATGCCCGAAGAGGCGATGACGCGGCTGAACTCTTGCACAATGATATTGCGGATCTGGAAGCTGATCTCATCCATCGTGAATTCGCCGTCCGTGCCAACAATCTCGCGCATAAACACCGCAGGGTCGGAAACTTTGACCGAATAGGTGCCAAAGGCGCGCAAACGGGTCGGGCCGAATTCTGGATCGGCCAACATAATCGGGTTTTTGGTGCCCCACTTCAGATCGGAAAAGCGGGTCGTGTTGATATAATAAATCTCGGATTTGAATGGGCTTTTGAAACCGTGATCCCAGTGGTTGAGGGTCGTCAGGATCGGCATGTTATTGGTCTCAAGCTGTAGAGACCTGGCGTAAAGACATCGGCCAACTGACCTTCATGAACGAAAACAGCGGCTTGGCCTTCGCGCACGGTCAGCTTGGCGCCATATTTGATCTCGTGGGCCTCACGCTCGAACCGCCAGACAATGGTGTCGCGGGTGTCGTCTGTCCAATGAATAACGTCGATAAACTCGCCGCTCAGAAAATCGAAAATACCCATTGTAAAGGCTCCTTTGCTGTGGGGCTAGCTTGCGCCGCCGCCTGCCAATTCAGTTGCGATGATTTGCGCGATGGGGGCGGCTTGCGTGGCGTCCATGCCCGACTGCAAGCGGCGGTCATACAGCATTGTAAGCAAAAGCTCGTCATGCGTGGTCAACAGCCCGAATTCTTCGTCATCGTTAAAGATCGAAGGGCGTGCGGCGGGGCTATCGTTGGCGAGGCCAAGGCCCTGGGCCAATTCCTCATGGATGCACGATTGGCGCATCGCTTGCGG
Source organism: Yoonia sp. (assembly GCA_029252195.1). GTDB lineage: Bacteria > Pseudomonadota > Alphaproteobacteria > Rhodobacterales > Rhodobacteraceae > Yoonia. The sequence goes on along the minus strand of JAQXBV010000046.1, from coordinate 11,003 downwards.
ATGTTCGTCCCGAATGACGGCGATGGCTTTTTGGTATTGCGACTGGCCAGGGTCGGAAAAGGCAACGATGATGCAAAGCTGATCGCGCGGTAGATTGAGGATCGCGCGGAGCGAGCTTTGGGCAATGCCTGGCACCATCTGACGCAAGCGGACCTCTGAGGCGAGACGTTCGTTCTCGCCTAAGAACAGCACGAAATAGTTTGGATTGGCGTCGGTTATGGTGATCAGCAGGCCAGTCAAACGGCTTAACCTGCGGGTGTATTTGCTGACTTCGGCCAAATCCGCGGCCCTTTGTGTGTCACTCACTTGGTCGCCAAAACTCACCGACATGCGCACGGGTTGTTCCCAACGGCGCAGCTTTGACGCGGTTGGTGCTGCGCGCAATTCACCGCCATCAATTACATATTCGTCGAAAAGCGCGATCCGAATAAAATTTCGCGCCAGTTGGGTATCAGTGAACGGTGTGTCTGGACCGCCCCCGTCCGAGCGCAAAAGACCACGTGCGAGGAGATCGTTTTGCAGCCGCTTATAATAGCGGCGCAGTTCGTCCTCGGCTTCATCTGATTGCGGAGGTGCCGTTACAACGGGCGCAATTTGCACCGCGCGGTCTCGTGGCGGCATTGACGCGGGTTGGACGCTTTGGGGTGGCGCGGGCGTGCAGGCCGTCAGAGCCCAAAAACCCAAACCCAACGCGGTCACGCCACCCCAACGTTTCATTTATGCACCTGCTGCTGTGCCGACGTTGTCGCCTGTGCCCGTCTTGCGGGCCTTCGCAGAGGCAAGCGTGTTTTTCAACTCGACTTCCATCTTTTTCAGCTCCACTTCGGCCTCGGCGCGCTTGCGCTTGCCTTCATCGGCAATCTCAAGGCTCTCGTTGATCGTTGCGATCAGATTGGCGTTGGCCTCTTTCACCGCGTTGATATCAAACACGCCGCGCTCCATTTCCTCACGGATCACCTTGTTGGCGTCGCGCAGGTTCTTGGCATTGGCGGTGAGCAGATCGTTCGTCAGATCGTTAGCATCGCGCACAGCCTCGGCCGCTTCGGCAGAGCGTTAGATCGTGACGGCCTGCGCCAATTGGGTTTCCCAAAGCGGGACCGTATTGACCAAAGTGGAGTTGATCTTGGTCACCAGAGACTTGTCATTTTCCTGCACAAGGCGGATCGACGGCAAGGACTGCATCGTGACCTGACGGGTCAGTTTAAGGTCGTGCACACGGCGTTCCAAATCATCGCGCGCCGAGCAGATATCGCGCAATTCTTGCGCCATCATGACCGCTTTGCTCTCTGGGGCCTTGGAGACCTGAAGCTCTTTCTTGGGGATCACGGTGCCGTCGAGATCGGCAAGTTTCGCCTCACCAGCTGCAATGTAAAGCGCCAGTTCATCATAGAATTGCAGCGTCTTGTCATAGAGAACGTCAAGGCTTGCGATGTCTTTCAACAGCACATGCTCATGCTTGAGAAGGTCATCGGTGATATTGTCGATCTGGCCCTGAACATCTTCAAAACGCGCAACAAATTTGGCCATCGGGGCCGCGCGACCCAAGAGCTTTTCCCACCAAGACCGCTTGCGACGCACGTCAAGTTCGGAAATCGAGAAGCCGCGAATCGTGCTGACGATATTGCGCAGGCTATCACCAGCAGGGCCAACATCCTTGTTGCGCACACCTGCCAGCATCGACCGGCTGATCACTTGCAATTCGGCCTGCGCGGATGATCCGAAAGACACGATAGACTGTGTGTCGCTCATGTCGATTTCGTCCATACGGCGCTTGATCTCGGCGGTCGTCGGCTTGTCGGCCTCTGCCATGCTGACCAGCTCGCCTGTGGGTTCTGCCAGCACAACGGCTGTCACTTTTTCAACATTGGCCAATGCGGCCTCGGCTTGTTTACGGATTGTGTCAGACATACGATGTCTCCCTTGTTATGACAGGCCTACGCCTTCGCGCTGCAAACGGTCGCGCAGCACTTTGATTTCAATGTCCATGTCGCTGCGGTCATCGAGCAACATTTTTTCGGTGCGGGCGGCGAAGTTTTGTTCCAAATCGCCGAGCAGGCTTTCGTAGTTCGCGCGGGCTGTCTCATCTTTTGAGCGGCGATAAAGGTCGACGAATTTCACCGTCGCATCGCGCGCGCCCATCAAATAGACGCCCAAAAACTTGCGCGCCCCCGTCAGGTCGCGCGGGTCTTCCTCTACGGTGCGGATCATCTTGCGCGCGGCGGCTTGAAACGCGGTCACGCGGATCAGCATTCGACGGTCATTCAACCCTTCGATCTGGCTTTTCATGACGTTGAGATAGGCCTCGGCCTCGTCCACCACCTTGGCGAAGCGGTCTTGCTGGAAGGTGTCGATTCCCTCCATCCGCTTGTCGCGCATCGGATCAATTCCGAAGGCCGCGACATGCACTGAAAGACCTGCAACGCCATAAAGCAGTGCGGTCAAAATACTCGCGTCATGGGCATAAGAGGCAATCGCGATGCCCACGCCAGTCAGGGCAGAGGCCAGCATTTTGCGTGGAAACGCAGGGCGGCGCGCCACTTTGCGCAGGTCATAAGCGGCCTCGGCACGCAGTCCTTCGCGCAACAGCATTGCTGCGAGCGTCAAGGCAACAGCCCCAACTAACCCCGTGATCAATGACACAGGTCCGCCCGAAAATGTCGTCGCTACCAGCACAATCGCGGGAATAAACAAGAGGTTCGAGCGCCCGCCCGCCGCGTCCACCTGGCGATCATCAATCACCTCGCGCGGGCTGGTGTCGCTTGTCCCGTTTGGGCTATATTTGCCGCCGAATTGCTTGGCGATCAGAGCGCCCCCAACCAACCGGATGTGACGCTGAACAACAGCACGATAAGAACGACGTAAGCGCCGCGTTGAAAAGGTTTTGGCATATTGCCCGCTAGGCCAGGCCACAGTCAAAATAATAGGGATGTTCTTGTCGATTTGCGAGTGCCGATACGCGGCTTTTGCTCGGTGACGAAAACATCTCGTTTTCCGTTAGCGCTATAAGATGCATAAAGCGGCAGGGGCGGCAAGGTTCAACCTCGGCGGTTTTTCCCCGTAGGTGGGCCGGATTTCGACTTTGCCGAGGGTTTGCGCGTTCTTTGTGGCGTCGGGCGGGATTCGAGCCCAAGTTGATCGCGCACGACACGTCCCTTCAGCTCTTCGACCTCGCCTTGCGCCAAGTTCCCAAGTTGGAAGGGGCCATAGCTGACGCGGATCAGGCGGTTCACGACGACGCCGATGGCCTCCATCGTGCGGCGGATCTCGCGGTTCTTGCCCTCGCGGATCGAGACCGTCAGCCACGCATTTGCACCTTGTTGGCGGTCAAACGTAACGATCATCGGTTGGTAGTGGATCCCGTCGACGGTGATCCCTTTGCGCAACTCGTCAAGACGCGCCTCGGAGACAGAGCCGTTGATCCGCACGCGGTAACGGCGCAACCAACCCGTTGAGGGTAATTCCAGTTTTCTCTTTATTTCCCCGTCGTTTGTGAGGATCAACAGGCCTTCGGAATTGATATCCAAACGGCCCACAGACATCACGCGCGGCATGGTTTCGGGCAGGGCAGCAAAGACGGTCGGCCGGTCCTTTTCATCGCGCTCGGAGGTCACGAGGCCCGCAGGCTTGTGGTAAAGCCACATACGCGGTGCTTCGGGTTCACCGATGCGCTTGCCGTCAACCACGATTTTATCTTCGGGGGTCACGTTCAGGGCCGGGCTGGTGATGGTTTTTCCATTCACCGAAACGCGGCCCTCTTCGATCATACGTTCTGCTTCGCGGCGTGAGGCCACGCCAGCGCGAGAAAGGACTTTGGCGATCCGGTCGCCTTCGGGTGTGTCTTTGTTCATGGGATTGCCTTACGGCGTGGCGGGTTATTGCGCAATCGGCTTTGTGCCTGCAACGGATGTCGCGCAGCCGAAAAAATGCTTTCTGTAGGTGACTTTGAGACCCGCCTCGCGCAACGCAGCCTCCATATGGCGGCAGTTTCCAAAGGCCGCCGTATAGGTGCCTATCATGCTAAAGTCTTGGGCGCCTTGCAGAAATAGCCGTTCCACAAGAGGGAGAAGGCCCCCAAGCTAGGCGCGGTAGAGGGGGCGAAAAATCCAGCCCTTCGGATCGGAGGCCTCAATCAGAGAAAAGCTGCCGCCTGGTCTCAGGATACGGGCAATTTGACCCGCCAGCAGGGTTTGCTGCGTCGGACTAAAGGTCTTTCGCCCAAAACTGGCCACCAGCAAATCGGCCGTCTCCGCTGGCAGATCAGAGCCGAGCGCATCGGCGGTCATATGACTGATTTTATGCGCGCGGGTGCCGTGCAATTTGGCGAGCGCTTCCATATGCATTGCGGGGGAAATGTCGATCGCGGTGATCTGTGCGCGGGGAAATGCCGCCAGAACATGGGGCCATATTTCGCCCGTTCCTGACATAAGATCAATGACTTGGGTGACTTTTGGGATGCGCGGTGACAGTGCGCCATCTTGGATCCGCGCGATGCTGGTTTGCCCAATGAGGCGGTCCACACATTGTTTGCGCCAGAGCCAGACAAAACCGAATGAGGACAGCGCACTCCAACGGCGGTAACGCGCCGAGCAGCGATCAAACAGGGTGGCGACAAATGCCGTATCGTAGATGTCTTGAGCCATATCCTACATTGAGCCGACACTTTGGGGGTTGCAAGTTTCATCTACGTTCAGGCATCAAATAGCATGAGTTTTACCAGCCATATGGACGCCGCCATGGCCGAAGCAACCGCCGCTGCTGCGCGCGGTGAAGTGCCTTGTGGCGCTGTGGTCGCAGGCCCGCAAGGCATTGTTTCAAAAGCAGGAAACCGCACCCGTGAGTTGAATGATCCAACCGCTCATGCGGAGATTTTGGCCATTCGCGCGGCTTGTGCTGCCTTGGGGCAGGAGCGACTAACGGGCTATGATCTCTACGTCACGTTAGAGCCTTGCCCGATGTGTGCTGCTGCAATCTCCAACGCGCGGATTGGGCGGCTCTATTATGGGGCCGCGGACCCGAAATCGGGGGGGGTTGCGCAGGGCCCACGGATTTTTGAACATCCGCAGTGCCATCACAGGCCAGAAGTTTATGACGGGATCGGGGCAGAGGCTTCTGAGAGTCTCTTGCGCGCGTTTTTCGTAGAGCGGCGCGACACGAAAATCTGAAGCGCCTACAAATCGCGCAAACCGCAAAACAAGCGGTTGTCGCGCCGCGTCACTTGCATCATATTGCGTTTGTGAAATGTATTGAGCCGAAATGGATCCCTGAGATGAAAAAACAGACACTTGGACTTGTGGCGCTTGGGGCGGTGGTCTTGCTTGCGGGTGCGGCCTATCAGGGCACACACCGGATGGGCGGTCTGCATATGATGATGTCGTCTGTGATGGGCGAACGGATGATGCACGATATTGCGGGCACTCCGATGCTGATCGGCAAGGATACCGAAGTCTTTGAAGTTGCGGAATTGCGGGCCTTGTTTGAGAATCACACCGCCTTGACCCGCACGGTCGAGAACCTGCCCAACGGGATCCGGACCGTGACGGAAACCGACGACGCGGACCTGCGGGACGCGATGACTAGTCACATCGTGAGCATGCTTTCGCGCGTCGACGAAAAGCGTGACCCAGAGATTCCGATCCAGAGCCTTACGTTGGATGTTTTGTTCGAAAAGTTCGAATTCATCGTGACGGAGATCAATTATACGGCGACGGGTGTTGAAATTGTGCAAACGTCCGACGACCCCGAGGTTGTCGCGGCGCTGCAAACCCATGCCGCCGAGGTCAGTGACCTAGCCGCGCGCGGGATGCAGGCGGCACATGAAGCAATGATGGCGCGCGGCCATTAGGTGGTCGCTGACTTGTAGAGGTGCCATGTCGCATGCCCTAAAATGGGCAGGACGACGAACAGCCCGAGGAACGCGGGGATCATGGCGATCAAGGTCACGATCCCGATGAAGACGCCCCAAGCCAGATAACAGATCGGTTGCGCCTTGACCGGTTTGAAGGACGTGATCATCGCGGTGACGAAATCGACGTCGCGATCAAGAAACATCGGCATCCCAAGGACGGAAACCGCGAAGGTCAGGCTCGCGAAAATTGCGCCCACAGCCGTACCGAAACCGAGCATTTTCAATCCGTTCCCAGAGAATTAGACCTCGGTTGAACTGTGCACATTGGTCATGGGGGACAGGCCCAGAAAGAGTGCGAAAATCATGTGCCCAAGGAAGAACCAGAACAAAAACAGGATCACAAGGATCACGGCAAGCCACGGCAGTTGCCCGACCTTATGCGCCCAAACCAGACTGGCGATCTCGCGCAGATTGATGGGTTCGTTTGCCGCGCGTCTCCGGCTGGTCTCGTAAAGCCCAAGCGCCGCGAAGGCGCCAATCAGCGGGAAGCCCATAACCGCAAGGACGAGCCAGAACGTCGTGCCAGTTACATAGGTGATCCACGTCATGATGAGTCCGCCGAGCACGTAGAAATTCGCGAAAAACAGACCCGGAACCGGCGCTGCACGAAAGTCTCTTATGCCTGCGGCGAGACTTTGCAGAATGTCCGACGTCGAAATAGGTCGCAAATTTGGTGGCCCGATAGGTCTGTTGTGCATGTCCGTTTCTCCCAAACTGGATTTGAGAATTTGAGGCAGACTTCACGGCCGTTGCAATGACTTAGATCAAGGCGGGCTGGGGGCATCCGCCCCCTCTGCATCAGATCGTGATCGGCTCCATGGGTTTTGGTGTGAGCACATTGACCTCGGGCAGCGCGTCGATCAGCGGTTGCGCGCTTTGCGCGAGCAGCCCGAAGGTGCCAAAGTGGCTCGGGATCAATGTTGAAAAATTGAAATAGCGTTTGGCGGCATAAGCCACAGCGGCCATATCCATCGTGTAATGTCCACCAGCGCAGATTAGTCCGATGTTCGGTTTGTGATAGTCGCCGATCCACTCCATATCGGCCATAATGTCAGTATCGCCGCTGATATAAATCGCGTGGCCCTCGCCTTTGACGATAAAACCAGCCTCGCCACCTGCGTATTGAATGCCACCTTTATAATCGATGGAGGACGAATGAACGGCGTTGACCATGGTCACGCTGACAGTGCCCAAGGTTTGCGTGCCGCCTTTGCCCATCCCGCGGGTCTCTGCGTTGGTCCCCCAGATTTCACTCAGTTCGTGGATACAGATCAGCGGTGCGCCAAGTTTGTTGGAAAGTCTGACCGCATCACCTGCGTGATCGCCGTGGCCGTGGGTGATAAGGATAAAAGTGGCGCCTTGCGTGGCATCCTCCTCGGCCCCATCGGGGAAACTGGGATTGCCGGTGATCCATGGATCTACGAGTAAAATCTGGTCACCGATTTCGATCCGAAAGCCTGAATGTCCGAGCCAAGTAATATTCACGTGTGTCACTCCCTTGATGCGCGAGAAGATAACGCGAATGCGCGCTAAGGCAATTGGGGATGAGGTCTTGCGGGACGGGGGCCGCGCGGGTAAACGAAAGCCCAAAGTTTACCCCCCGTTTTGGAGGCATATCATGTCAATCGACACCGAAACCGCCCGCCGCGTGGCCAAATTGGCCCGTATCAAGGTCGAAGAAGAGGCATTGCCAGCGCTTGCGCAAGAATTTTCCGCGATTTTGGGGTTCATTGAGCAACTCAATGAAGTTGATGTTGAAGGCATCGAGCCGATGACCTCTGTGACGCCGCAACGATTGTATCGTCGCAAGGATGTGGTGACGGACGGGGGCCAACAGGCCGCCATTTTGAAGAATGCGCCCGATGCGCGTGAAGGTTTCTTTGCTGTGCCGAAGGTGGTTGAATAATGACTGATCTGTCCAAACTCACAATTGCCTCTGCCCGCGACGCGATGCGCAAAGGCGAGGTTTCTTCTGTTGAATTGACCAATGCCTATCTTAGCGCGATTGACGGGTCGGGCGTGTTGAACGCGTTTGTTCACAACACCCCCGAGATTGCAAAAGCGCAAGCCGAGGCCGCTGATAAGCGCATCAAAGCAGGCGACGCGCCTGATATGTGCGGTATTCCTCTCGGGATCAAAGACCTGTTTTGCACCAAAGGCGTGGACAGTCAGGCCGCCTCTGGCATCCTGAAGGGCTTCAAGCCTGAATACGAAAGCACTGTCACGACGCAGTTGTTTGATGCGGGCGCGGTGATGCTTGGCAAGCTGAACATGGACGAATTCGCCATGGGCTCGTCCAACGAGACTTCGGTTTATGGCGACGTTGTGAACCCTTGGAAAGTGGATGACCGCAACCTGACACCCGGCGGCTCTTCGGGTGGTTCTGCGGCGGCTGTTGCGGCGGATCTTTGCCTTGGCGCGACGGGCACCGATACGGGCGGCTCTATCCGTCAACCTGCTGCGTTTACAGGCATCACAGGGATTAAGCCGACCTACGGGCGCGTGTCCCGCTGGGGCGTTGTGGCCTTTGCGTCGAGCCTCGATCAGGCGGGCCCGATGACCAAAGATGTGCGCGATGCGGCGATTATGCTTGAGGCCATGTGCGGCCACGACCCCAAAGACAGCACAAGCGCCGATTTGGCCGTGCCGAATTTCGAGGCCATGCTGACGGGCGACATTAAGGGCAAAGTCATTGGTATTCCGAAAGAATATCACATGGAGGGCATGCCTGCGGAGATCGAGGCGCTCTGGGCCGATGGCACAGCGATGCTGAAGGCTGCGGGTGCGGAGATTCGCGATATCTCGTTGCCGCATACGAAATATGCCTTGCCTGCCTATTACGTGATTGCGCCTGCTGAGGCCTCTTCCAACTTGGCCCGCTACGATGGCGTGCGCTTTGGTCACCGTGCGAAACTCGCGGCAGGCGACGGCATCACAGAGATGTATGAAAAGACCCGCGCCGAAGGCTTCGGTGCAGAGGTGCAGCGCCGTGTCATGGTCGGCACCTATGTGCTGTCCGCTGGGTTCTATGACGCCTATTATAACCGCGCGCGCAAAGTGCGGGCCTTGATCAAACGTGACTTTGACGAAGTTTTCGCGGCAGGCGTCGATGCGATTCTGACGCCAGCGACGCCCTCGGCGGCTTTTGGTCTTGGCGAGATGAAAAACGCCGATCCGATCCAGATGTATCTCAACGACGTGTTCACAGTGACGGTCAACCTCGCGGGATTGCCGGGCATTGCGGTGCCAACTGGTTTGGATTCCAAGGGCTTGCCGCTTGGCTTGCAGTTGATTGGCCGGCCTTGGGAAGAGGGCGATTTGCTGAATGTCGCCTATAGTCTTGAGCAATCGGCGGGCTTTATAGCCAAACCGAATAAGTGGTGGTAAGCCGCCCGTTATCTTTTGGTATAATGGATGAATGACGTGAAAACTCTTGGTGCAATTGTTGCGGTATTATTGACGTTGCAGGCTTGCTCGCCGCAAGTTCCTGCGAGCAATGCTGGGCCAGGTTTTAACGACTATGCCGAATATGAGCTCGATCGCGCCCGTCGCGAGGCGGCGCTCACGGGTTCGGGCACAACCACATTTGAGGTGCCCGCTCAGGTGCAAACGGGTGCGATCGGCGCATCTGATTTGGCCGCGGCAGGTATTGGCGCGGGCCAGACGGCTGCGCCGATGTCGGCGATGAACTCGCCTGCGATGACGCCCGCAGCACCTGCATCCAACAATGTCGGTATTTCGGACGAGCAGGATTTTGACGCTGTGGCGTCGCGCGAATCGATCCAGTCTGACGCCGAGCGGCGGGCCGCACAGGCCGCCGCCCGCGAGCAGATCATGCCAACGGCTTTGCCAACGCGCTCTGGTCATGAGGGGGTCAATATCGTCGAATATGCCCTCAATGCGCCGAACCGTAAGGGGCAGGAATGGTATTCCCGTTCGATTTTCGCCACCAAAGGCCGCTTTGAGCGCAATTGCGTGAAATACGCGTCTCCAGATGCTGCACAGCGCGATTTCTTGGCCAGTGGCGGCCCAGAGCGTGACCGCAAGGGGATCGACCCTGACGGTGACGGGTTCGCCTGTGGTTGGGATCCGGCACCGTTCTTGCTGGCTGCGGGTCGCTGACCGCGCTTTCCCACCCGTCACCCAATTTCGGGGCGCGCAGGTTAGGTGCTGCCCCCGATATCATCGTGATCCACTATACCGCGATGCAGTCGGCAGAGGCCGCCTGCCGCACGCTGTGCAATCCTGACAACGAGGTCTCCGCCCACTACCTGATCGCGCAGAGCGGTGAGGTCATGTCGATGGTTGCTGAAGATATGCGTGCTTGGCATGGCGGTGCGGGGCGCTGGGGCGACGTGGTTGATGTGAACAGCCGCTCGATTGGGATTGAGCTGGCCAATGATGGCTATTCGCCGTTTTCCGCCCCCTTGATGGACAGTCTGACCGCGCTTTTGCGCGGGATCATGAGGCGTTGGGATATTCCAGCCCACCGTGTGATCGGCCATTCGGATATGTCGCCGGGCCGTAAGATTGATCCGGGATTTCGGTTTGACTGGCGCAGGTTGGCACTTGAGGGTGTGAGCGTTTGGCCTGAGGTCGGGCAGGGCGCGCCTTTGGACCAGTTTGCGCAGATGATTGCCCGCTTTGGTTATACAGCCTCTGATGACGCGCCCTTGCTCTTGGATTGCTTTCGCAGGCGGTTCCGCCCCCATGCGATCGGGCCGCTGGATATGACAGATATGGCGATGATCACGGATCTGGCCCGCCGATTCCCCGTTGACCAAAGCACGGCCACAGCTTAGGCGGATGCTTGCGCGGGTGGTCGGATGATCGCGGGGGGGTAACCTTCGAGGAAAGTCCGGACTCCATGAAAAGCACGGTGCTGGTTAACGGCCAGCGGGGGTAACCCTAGGGATAGCGCCACAGAGAACAGACTACCTTCTATAGGGAGGTAAAGGTGAAACGGTGGAGTAAGAGCCCACCGCGGATGTGGCAACACAGACGGCACGGCAAGCCCCACCGGGAGCAATGCCAAATAGGGGCTTCGTGTGGGCAACCACAGGGACGCTTGAACCCGAGAAGCCCGGGTTGGCAGCTA
>JAQXBV010000045.1 GCA_029252195.1 Yoonia sp. | reverse complement strand
TTTCGTCCTTACACAGGGCAGCGCATCATGTGGTCTTGGCAGGGGCGCACGGGCTCGAACCGTGGACCTACGGTTTTGGAGACCGTCGCTCTACCAACTGAGCTACACCCCTAAGACCGCAGTCCGATTAGCCCGAACAAGAAGTGGGATCAAGAGGGATTGCAGCACAACCTTGTATTCAGGGGCAGTTTTGTCGAAACAGGGGACGTAAATGAGGTCCACACCATGACATTACGCCAACGCATCGAACATTCCCGCTTTCTGGCTTGGCTGCTGGCGGCCATCGCGGGGAGTTACCTTGATCTCTGCCACCGCACAACACGGTGGGAGTATCGCGGGCTTGACCAACTCAAAATCGACCTCGCTGCGGGTCCAGTGCTGTTGCTGATATGGCATGGGCGCTCGCTCATGGGGCCTTACCACTGGCCCGCCAAAGACGGCCCCGTCTCGACCCTCTATGACGCCTCCCCCATTGGTCGGGTGTCGGGCGCACTGCAACGCAGACGCGGGCTGCAACCGATAGAGATGTCGAGCAAGATGTCTAACCTCGCCGCATCGCGCATGATCCTGCGCCGCGTGCGTGACGGTGTGAGTATCGGGATGACAGGCGATGGACCCTTGGGACCGAACCAACAAATGAAAGCCGCGCCACTGGAATGGGCGCGGGTGATGAAACGGCCGGTCTATGGGTATGCCTTCGCGACCAAACGACACAAGATTTTAGGTAGCTGGGACAAGATGATGCTGCCGCTCCCGTTTACGACCGGAAGAGCGGTATTCGCGCGATTTGAGGGTGCCGTCGTTGGAAAGGCCGATGAAGCAGAGCAGAATGCGTTGCGTGAGTTTCTGGATGGGGTTGTGGCGGTCGCGGATAATCAGCCCCCTGAGTGATCCTCAGCGCGTGTCAAAATGAATAAGAGCACGCAAAGCGCACCCTTTCCGGATTTGGGTCGGATAGGGGGGGCGGTGCAGCTGGCAAGGGGGAATGTCTTTCGGACACATTGTTCAACCGCATCATTCACCCGCAACCGTTCAAGGCAAAGAGGTATGCGGGCATTAACGAAACATTTGAGATTTTGGCATATCTCTCAGGAAAATGGGAGATTGTCTTGGAGAAAATTGTCGATTGGGTAGCGCCGCGGTCTCGGTTTGGGGCTTTTTTAAATGCAGCGATTCTGGTCGGATGCTTTACTGCGGTTGATTATTTGATCAGCGGGCTGGCCTCCGGCTTCACGGCGCGAAGCGAACTGGCGTCGGTTCTCGTAACCTATCTTATCGGGGCGCCGTTTGGGCTCTTTGTCATGGCAATCATGATCGTCCAACGCCAGTTGAAAGACCGCCTTCAATATATGTCAGAAACCGATCCATTGACGGGATTGCCAAACCGCGCCGCATTTTTCGAGAAGGCGAATTTGACGATTAATAACGGAAAACCACACGCGATTTTGATGGTAGACATCGACAACTTCAAAGCCATTAATGACACCTACGGGCATTATGCTGGCGATCTTGCTCTCGCGCAAATAGGCAAGCACCTGCACAGAACGCTGCGATCGGAAGATATCGTCGGTCGTATTGGCGGAGAGGAATTCGCGGTTCTACTTAATAACGTCGAGCTGCCCGCTATTGCTGAGTTAACGAGTAAAATTTGCGACACGATAACGATCCAGTCGCGGCGGGCTTCCGATCATCAAATACAGTCATTCAAGGTCACGATGTCGATTGGGAGTGTCATCGCATCGCCCGGTCAAAAACTCGTCGACCTCATGCGGTTTGCCGACGAGGCACTCTACCAAGCAAAGGCGAATGGGCGAAACAGGGTAATTTTTCACGAGTTTGAATGCACGAAAAAGACCGCTTAAAGTCGCAAAGACCCGTACTTTCACAAACCAAAAAGGCCGCCTCCTTTTGGAAGCGGCCTTTGTTTTTGAACGCTGTGTCGGGGTGAACCCCGACCTACCGTTATTTTACGATCTTGGACACAACACCGGCGCCGACTGTGCGGCCGCCTTCACGGATAGCGAAGCGCAGGCCTTCTTCCATCGCGATTGGTGCGATCAGCTCGACGTTGAACTTCAGGTTGTCGCCTGGCATCAC
>JAQXBV010000044.1 GCA_029252195.1 Yoonia sp. | reverse complement strand
AGGGCAAGCGGGTCAATCTCGCCCGCACCGATGCCACGCCCCAAATCCGCCGCTGTCATCCATAGCCACTCTTGCATCGCGTTCATCCTTTTGCGGTTTATCGCACCCTAGCGACACCGTAGCGCATGGACAATCCCGACGCGCTGCCCATATTGAGCCCTATGAAAACAGATCTGATCATTGTGGGCGGAGGGTTGAACGGCCCGGCCCTTGCCATCGCTGCGGCACGCGCCGGATTTCGCGTGACTGTGATTGACACCCTGCCGAAAGCGGCGCGCAAAATGCGCGACTTTGACGGAAGGTCTTATGCGCTGGCGCTCGCCAGTCAGCGGCTCTTGCGCGGGATCGGCGTTTGGGATGCGGTCAGCGCCACAGCGCAACCGATGCTGGAAATCAAGGTCACGGACGGACGCGCAGGGACAGGTGCCGCCCCTTGGATGATGCATTTCGACCATGCGGAAATCGAAGAAGGGCCGATGGGATTTATGCTCGAAGACCGTCATTTGCGGCTTGCATTCCTCGACGCCATGGACGCGCAGGACGGCATTACGCAAATTGATGGCGAGACTGTCGTTGCTCAATCGGTTGATGCGGCGGGTGTGACTGTCACCCTCGCCTCTGGAAAAATCATTTTTGGCCAATTGCTTATCGGATCAGATGGGCGCCAGAGCGGCACCGCAACGCGGGCGGGGATCAACCGCACTGGCTGGGGTTACGATCAAGCTGCAATCGTCTGCGCGGTAGGTCACGAAAAACCACATGGCGGCATCGCGCATCAGTTCTTCATGCCAAACGGTCCACTGGCAATCTTGCCGCTGACCGGCAACCGGTCTTCGATCGTCTGGTCGGAAACGACGGCCCGCGCCGCAGAGATCATGGCGCTGGATGACGACGGGTTTCTCAAGGCGCTGCGCCCCGCCTTTGGCAGTTTTCTCGGCGATATCCACCTGACCGGCGCCCGCTTTACCTATCCGCTTGGGCTCACGCTCGCGCAAAGCTTCATCGCGGCGCGTGTCGCATTGATCGGGGATGCCGCACATGGCGTTCATCCGATTGCAGGGCAAGGCCTCAATGCGGGGCTGCGGGATGTCGCGGCGCTTTTGGATGTGCTGACCCAAGCGCGCGGCCGCGGCGAAGATATCGGCGGCCCGCAAACCCTTGCGCGTTATCAACAGTGGCGGCGGTTCGATACTGCGACCCTCGCGATTGCGACAGATACTTTCAACCGACTGTTTTCAAACGATAACCCGATCCTGAGGGCCGCGCGTGACATTGGTATGGGGCTGGTGAACCGCGCCGCACCATTGCGGCGCGGTTTCATCCGCGAGGCAGCGGGCCTTTCGGGGGATCTGCCAAGCCTGATGCGTGCTTAACGCGTCCTGACGCGCACCTGCTCAATGCGCTGCGTGCCCCAAAAAGCCTCGTTCTCCAAAATATCCGGCGGCAATTTCTCGCGCAAAAACCGCCTGCTGCGGAACACCGCAACCTCGACGACGGATTCGTTGCCCATGCGCGGCAGCGTATCTCCCAAAAAACCACGCCGCAAAAAGGCCTCTCGCGATTTCAATCGCTCGATATCCGCCCGCACCATCGCAAGCTCGTCCGCAGGATGCATATTTCTGATCATATAAACCTCATCAGTTACGGCGCCACTCAGGAAGACCCAAGCAGATTAACAAACTGATAAAATCGCCGAATTTACGCGAGTGGCCGCGCCTCGTCCAAGAGCATCACCGGGATACCATTGCGGATCGGGAACGCGAGGTTTGCGTTTTTCGAGATCAACTCTTGTGCTTCGGCGTCATATTCCAACCGCCCGCGGGTTTGCGGGCAGATCAGGGCCTCTAGCATCTTTGGATCAAAACTTGTGTTGCTCATTGCATCAATTCCTCACCTGACCCGCCGCGCAGGCTAAATTCCATCAGCGTTGTGAGCGTTTCACGGCGTGTGGTCAAGGACGGGGCCTCCAAGAGCGCCTGCTTGTCCTCTGGTTCAAACGGACAAAGCATCGACAGCGAATTGATCAGCAATTCGTCGTCGGCCTCTTGCAAGCTTTCCCAATCGGTCGAGAGGTTCTCTTCTTCAAAATACCGCGCAAGCACTTTCATGAATGCCGGGCGATTGAATGTCGCGTCTTTATCTGTGCCACCCAGATCACGCTCGAAACCTTGCCACGACACCTTGCACCTGCGGTAGGGCGTAAACCCTTCCACTTCTGCAGCTATCCGAAACCGCGATTTGCCCGACATGGTGATCATATAGCGTCCGTCTTCCGTTTCGGAAAACGCCGTGACACGCCCAGCGCAGCCGATACTATGCAGCCTTTGGTCCTTGCCATAGGGCTGAACCATGCCAATCAACCGGCTCTCCGATTTCAGCACATCATCAAGCATTTGCAGGTAGCGCGGCTCGAACAGATGCAACGGCAAATGCGACCGAGGCAGCAAAAGCGCACCGGGAAGCGGGAAGACGGGGATCGTATCGGGAAGGTCGGTTATTTTGCTCATAACCATAACCTAGACCGAAAACGCGATCAGACAAATATCATTGACGACAATTTCCGCCGACCGTTCAGAACGATCGGGTCTTTGGCAGGCAAAGCATCGAAAATGGTGAAAAGCTCGGTTTTCGCCGCGGCATCATTCCATTCCCGATCACGGCGGAAAAGCTCCAAAAGCTGATCAACCGCGCCCTGCGCATCGTCATTGGCCATCAGTGCATTTGCCAGCTCAAGCCGC
Source organism: Yoonia sp. (assembly GCA_029252195.1). Taxonomy (GTDB): domain Bacteria; phylum Pseudomonadota; class Alphaproteobacteria; order Rhodobacterales; family Rhodobacteraceae; genus Yoonia. The sequence goes on along the minus strand of JAQXBV010000044.1, from coordinate 15,212 downwards.
GCCTGATGATCGTCAGCGTTTGCCTCGACCTTAGCGCGCAGCTCGTCCACAGGCCCCGCACCTGCAGCCTTGCGCGCAAGCACAATCTGCGCATGGGCGGCCTCAAGTGCGGTGTGTTTGGAAATCTCGGCAGGGGCACCGTTCAAAACCGCCTCTGCTTCGTCAATCTCGCCCAGCGCCAGATGCGCACGGACCAAACCGCCGTAAGCGACTGCATGGTTACCATCTTCGGATAGGATTGCCGCAAAGGTCTCCACGGCATCCGCCGCCTCGCCATTAGCCAGCATTTCTTCGGCCGCAGCAACCGCATCATCGAGCCCGTTATCTGGCTCTGGCCCCATGGCTGCAATCTTATCGACAAAGGCCTCAATCTCGGACGGCGGCAAGGCCCCTTGGAAGCCGTCAACAGGCTGTCCGTTAAAGAAGGCATAGACCGTGGGTATCGACTGCACGCGCAACTGGCCCGCATACCCTTGGTTCGCGTCCACATCGATTTTCACGAGTTTCACACGGCCACCCGCCTTGGTCACAGCCGCCTCGATTGCAGGGCCTAGCGTTTTGCACGGGCCACACCAAGGCGCCCAGAAATCGACGATGACGGGGACCGTTTTCGACGCCTCAATGACGTCCTGCACAAAGGTCGCGTCAGTGCCATCAACGATCAGATCGGAGGCTGGGGCTGTTGCGGGTGTTCCACCAAGTTCAATCATGTTCAATTCTCCAAATATCGAGGTCCCCTCCATATGTGCGCAAGCGGCGCAAACGCCAAGGGGCAAGGCCACTTTACCGCACCCAGATTGGTGCTAATCTCAAGCCTATGACAAAAACAATCCTCACGTTCGGCGATAGCAACTCCCACGGGACGCCGCCCATGCACGATTTCAGCCACCATCTGCGCCGTTGGCCAGTGGTTGTGGCCGAGACCTTGGGGTGCACTGTCATCGAAGAGGGGCTGCCCGGACGCCTTGCCGCAGGTCACGCGGATACAATCATGGGGCCGGAAATGAACGGGCAGTTGGGTCTGCGGATCGCGCTGGCGAGCCACGGTCCGATAGATCTGCTGACGATCATGCTTGGGACCAATGACCTGAAGCTGGATCACGGCAAGACCGCCACCCAGATAGCAGCCAGCGTCGCAAGTCTCATCAAGATCGCACAGGATGCGGATATTCAGGCCAAGCACGGCGGTTTTGGTATTCTGCTGATCTGTCCGCCGCCGATCTTAGAGGAAGGCACTTTTGCCAGCGACTTTGCGGGGCAAAGAGCGGTGTCAGAGGCCCTTTCAGCGGCCTACGCCTTTGTCGCCAAGGCGCGAGGCACATGGTTTCTCGACGCGGGCGCTCATATTACCAGCAGCCCGACCGACGGCATCCACTTCGACGCCACGGCCCATGAAACATTGGGGCGGGCTGTCGCATCAGAGATCAAACGTCGCGAAGACGGGGGCGTGATCTGACGGCTTCTCCCATCCGCGCACGTGCCGCACAACGCGGCTGGAGTGGCCTGCGGCGGCGATATCGGACGTTGCCCAGACGTGGTCGAGACGGCGTCCTTTGTCGGCCGTATCCCAGTCGGCGGCGCGGTAGGACCACCAACTATAGAGCTTGCCTGTGGGGATGTTCGCGCGGGTGACGTCGATCCAGTCGCCAGCGGCTTGCACGTCGGCCAAGGCTTCGACCTCTACGGGGGTGTGGCTGACGACCTTCAGAAGCTTCTTGTGGTCCCAAACGTCGTCTTCGCGCGGTGCGATATTGAGGTCACCCACGAGGATTGATTTCGCAGGCCGATCGGCACGGAAGGCATCGCGCATCTCGGCCAGGTAATCCATCTTCTGCCCGAATTTCTCGTTGACCTCGCGGTCGGCCACATCACCGCCTGCAGGCACATAGAAGTTATGAATAGTCACGCCATTGGCGAGCCTGCCCGCAATATGGCGGGCATGGCCGAGCGCCGCGTAGTCTTCGGCGCCCGCTTCTTCAATCGGCATCTTCGACAGGATCGCGACGCCGTTATAGCCCTTCTGGCCGCGCGCCACCATGTGGGTGTAGCCCAGCGCGTGAAACTGCTCCAACGGGATCTTGTCGACGGGGCTTTTGCATTCTTGCAGACACAGCACATCGGGCTGTTCGTCGCGCATCAATTGCAGGACGAGTTCTTCGCGCAGACGGACAGAGTTGATGTTCCAAGTGGCCAGCGTAAATGACATATCTTTTCCTTAAAGCAGCGCAGTAGAGGGGCGGGTGAAGCCGACGTGAATGCCACGCCAGTTATGCATCTGCGGCGACATGCGCGCGATCGCAGCGGGGTGTTTGGCGTCAAGCACGCCAAGCTTGACCAAAATCGCGGTGATCGCGGATTCAGAGGCGCGGGTCGCCCCGTCAGCAATCTTCAAAGCAACGCCCATTTTCAGGGACGGGATGATCGCCACAAAAACGCCCTCGGCACCAGTCTTGATCGCGACCTTATGATCCATCGCACGCATCAGGTCCGTGCAAGCGCGGGTCTCGCCCGCGACAAGCTCGGGGTAGGTCATCATCGCTTCGCGCAGTTTAACCGCCGCTTGTGCGCGCAGATCGCCGGTTTCCTTAGCACTCGCAAAGAACGCCATTGAGCGCGCAAGCCCATGCACAGTGCAGGCGTGGTTCGGCGCGGAACAGCCGTCGATCCCGTAGGTCGGGCTGGTCTCGCCTGTGGTTTCCTCGAATGCCGCCTTGCCCATCATCTGCACAGGGTGGTCGAGCTTTTCATAGTCGGCGTGGCCCTTGATATGCTTGTTCAGCGTCAAGAACCCCGAATGCTTGCCCGAGCAGTTGTTGTGCATCTGGCAAGGCTGTTCGCCTGCGCGGATCAGGTCTTCGCGCGCGTATTTGTCGTTGGGCACCTGTGGACCACAGCGGAAATCGTCATCCGTCAGGCCCAAATCTTTCAGCCATGCGCTCACGCGGTCCGTATGGATTTTCGCCCCTTGATGCGATGCGCACGACAGCGCCAGCTGTTCGGTGGTCAGATGCGCGCCTGCGCCGCTTTCCAGCAAGGGGAGCGCTTGAATCATCTTGCACGACGAGCGCGGGAAGATCACGGCCGAGGGATCGCCCCATGCATGCACGATCTCGCCTGCTTCGTCGCAGACCACCGCATGCCCTTGATGCACAGATTCCAACAAGTCGTTGCGCCAGATTTCGACCAAATCAACAGGGTTTGCCATGTCACTTCCTTTATTTCCGGCGGGATGTTGCGGCCTGAGCAAATCAGGGCTTTCCCAACCAAGCGGTTTTTTGCTACCATCTTCGGTATCGAGTTGAAACAGTTCCCGCCACAAGAAAAGGTGTCATAAAGATGCACCACGGACATGGGGGCATCCAGAGGCAAGGACAGCTTGGAGGCTGTAGGTATGATTTTGAAAATTTCTCGCTCAATTGGCGTGATGGCGGCATGTGTGATCAGCACCTCCGCTTTGGCACAAACCAGCACCAATCAGGTTGCAGCGGACACCGATTGGTCGGTCTTTGTTGAGGATAGCCCGAAAGAGTGCTGGGCAACATCCGCGCCCAAGGAATCCGTCAACACAAAGGACGGCCAGACCATTGCAGTGCGTCGGGGTGAAGTTCTGCTGTTTGTATTCTACCGTCCAGGTGCATCCGTGCAGGGTCAGGTCGCATTTACAGGCGGCTACCCATTTGCAAGCGGATCAACCGCGTCTATGGAGATCGCAGGCACGACCTTCGAACTCTTCACAGAGGGCGAATGGGCGTGGCCAGCAACCCCGGAAGACGACGCCAAAATTGTCGCGGCAATGAAGCGTGGCTCTGACACCACACTGACGGCACGCTCGGGCCGTGGCACCCAGACCGCTGACAAGTTTAGCCTTCTTGGCTTTACCGCATCGGTCGAAGAGGCCGAAAAGCGCTGCAAATAAGCGGCGGCACAGACATTCATCAGAATTGAGGCGGTTTCTTGCGGGGGCCGCCTCTTTTGCTTATAGAAGGCGCTTAATCCCTGTTTTAAGGTAGCCCCCCATGGACGCGACAGCCCCAATCACCCAAGACGTCATGACCATTCCGCGCAAGGCGGAGGCAGGCCTGCCCAATCTGGTCGGCATGTCCCGTGAGACAATGCGCGATGCGTTGATCGCGGCGGGCGCACCTGAAAAGCAGGTCAAGATGCGCGTCAACCAGATCTGGTCGTGGCTTTACCATTGGGGTGTGCGCGATTTTGGCGAGATGACCAATCTGTCCAAAGATTTCCGCGCCATGCTGCAAGAGCAATTTGTGATCACCCTGCCAGAGGTTGTGACCCGTCAGGTGTCTGACGATGGCACCCGCAAATATCTGGTCCGTATCGCAGGCGGCCATGAGGTCGAGGTCGTCTATATCCCTGAAAAGGATCGCGGAACGCTATGCATCTCGTCCCAAGTTGGCTGCACGCTGACCTGTTCGTTCTGCCACACAGGCACGCAAAAGCTGGTCCGCAACCTGACGGCTGCCGAGATTATCGGTCAGGTCATGCTGGCCCGTGACGACCTTGGCGAATGGCCGGTTCCAGGGCAACCTGTCGAGGATGGTCGCCTGCTGTCAAACGTCGTTTTGATGGGCATGGGCGAGCCGCTTTATAACTTTGAAAACGTGCGCGATGCGATGAAGATCGCGATGGACCCCGAGGGTATACAGCTTTCGCGCCGCCGCATCACACTGTCCACCTCGGGCGTCGTGCCGGAAATCGCACGCACAGCCGAAGAAATCGGCTGCTTGCTCGCGATTTCTTTCCACGCCACCACAGACGAGGTCCGCGACAAGCTGGTCCCAATCAACAAAAAGTGGAACTTGGAAGTGCTGTTGCAGTCCCTGCGCGACTATCCAAAGGTCTCCAATTCCGAGCGGATCACCTTTGAATATGTGATGCTGCACGGCGTGAACGATAGTGACGAAGACGCGCACCGCTTGGTCAAGCTGATCGAAGGCATCCCTGCCAAGATCAACCTGATCCCGTTCAACGAATGGCCGGGCGCACCCTATACCCGCTCCAGCAACAACCGTATCCGCGCCTTTGCCGAGATCATCCATAACGCAGGCTATGCCTCGCCGATCCGCAAACCGCGCGGCGAGGATATCATGGCCGCCTGCGGGCAACTCAAGTCGGAAACCGAGCGCGCGCGCAAGTCACGCGCCCAGATCTCGGCAGAGACTGGCGGGGCTTAACGCCCCGGCAGGGCCACTCGCTTTTGACCTCTGCCTTCCCAGTTTTCCAAGGCGGCGACGGCCTCTTCGGCGGTCTCGACAAACTGGAACAGCTTCAGATCATCCTCCGAGATGGTGCCCGCCTCGGCGATCGCTTCCCAATTGATGATCCCGCGCCAGAACGCTTCACCAAAAAGCAAAAGCGGCACACGCGCCATGCGGCCCGTCTGGATCAGGGTGATCGCTTCGAACATCTCGTCGAGTGTGCCGAACCCACCGGGAAACACGCAAATCGCAGAGGCCCGCATCAGGAAATGCATCTTGCGGATCGCGAAGTAGTAGAAGTTAAAGCAAAGTTCCGGCGTCACATATTTGTTGGGCGCTTGTTCATGGGGCAGCACGATATTCAGGCCGATCGATCTGCCGCCCGCATCTGCCGCACCACGGTTGCCTGCCTCCATGACGCCCGGCCCGCCACCTGTGACGATGACATCTTCCTTACCGCCCCGCTCTAACGATTTGCGGGTCATGATCTCGGCAAACCTGCGGGCCTCGGTATGATATTTTGAAAGCGCGGCAAGCGTCTCGGTTTTTGCAGTGTGTTTCTTGGCAGGTTCCGGAATCCGCGCACCACCAAACAATACAATCGTGCTCGCAATGCCCGCCTCATCCATCAACATCTGGGGCTTCAATAGCTCAAGCTGCAAACGCACGGGTCGAAGTTCATCGCGGCACAAGAAATCCTCATCGGTAAAAGCCAGCCTGTATTCAGGCGCCTGCGTTTGCGGCGTCGAGGGAATGTGCTGCGCCTCTTTGCTGTCTTGGTGGCTGTCGCGGAAAGGATGCTTGCGGTGCAGTCGGCTGCTCATTACGGCTCTCTTCTTACTTGTAAGACTACACCTTTGCCCGAAACGTCAGCGGATGCAATTGATCGAAGATCATTTCACAGCTAGGTTAGCGCAGCATAGTGAAGGACTAAGCCGATGTTGCGCGAAACCCCTGCTTGCGATTATGACAAAAAGACTCCAGATTTTTCGCTCCGAACGCCTGCGGGTGATCTACATATACCCGCGAGCCTGATGGGCAACAACGGGCTGATGATCGCATTCATTTGCAACCATTGCCCCTATGTGGTCTCGGCGATCGAGCGTCTGGTGGCGGACATGAAAGCGCTGCATGAGATGGGGGTCGGCGTGGGGTGCGTGATGTCCAACGACTATGCCAATTACCCCTTGGATGCGCCCGATCAAATTACGCTCTTCGCACAAAAGCATGGCATTGCGGCCCCCTATCTGGTGGATGAAGATCAAACCGTCGCGCGCGCCTTTGGTGCTGTCTGCACGCCCGACTTCTTCGGCTTTGATGCCAAAGGCGGGATGCAATATCGCGGACGGCTCGACAATTTGGGAATGCGTGGCGATCAGGCTGGGCGCGTTCCGGAACTGGTTAACGCCATGCAACTTGTCGCCCAAACAGGCAAAGGGCCCGCCGAACAAAGCCCGTCAATGGGCTGCTCGATTAAATGGCGCTAGGCCGCACCCGTTGCGCCACCCGCCGCAAGCCAGTATAGCACTGGAAAATTCACATTTGCTCGGAGCCTGCCATATGTCCAACGCCGCCCTAGAGACCGCAATCGAAGCCGCATGGGATGCGCGCGACACAATCACCATCGACACAAAAGGTGAAGTGCGCGACGCCATTGAAACCACAATGAACGCCCTTGATAGCGGCAAGCTGCGCGCCGCCGAGCGTCAGGAAAACGGCGATTGGAATGTGAACCAATGGGCGAAGAAAGCTGTGCTTTTGTCGTTTCGTCTCAATGACATGGAACAGATCTCTGGCGGCAATGGCGACACATCGTGGTGGGACAAAGTGCCTTCCAAATTTGCAGGCTGGACCGATGCAGACTGGCGCGCCGCAGGCTTCCGCGCTGTGCCTGGCTCCATCGTGCGCCGCTCTGCGTTCATTGGCAAGGGCGTGGTCCTCATGCCATCTTTCGTGAACTTGGGCGCCTATGTCGACGAAGGTTCCATGGTTGACGGCTGGGCCACTGTTGGCTCTTGCGCGCAAATCGGCAAGAATGTGCACCTGTCTGGCGGCGTCGGCATCGGTGGCGTCTTGGAGCCAATGCAGGCAGGCCCGACCATTATTGAGGACAACTGCTTTATCGGTGCCCGCTCCGAGGTGGTTGAGGGCTGCATCATCCGCGAAGGCTCTGTGCTGGGGATGGGCGTGTTCATCGGCCAATCGACCAAGATCGTGGACCGCGAAACAGGCGAAGTATTCTACGGCGAAGTGCCGCCCTATTCCGTCGTTGTTGCGGGCTCCATGCCCTCCAAGAACGACATCAACCTCTATTGCGCCGTGATCGTAAAGCGGGTGGACGCCAAGACGCGCTCCAAGACAGGCATCAACGAGCTTTTGCGCGACTGATGATCCTGAGCCGCACGATCGCCCGCCGCCGCGTGGCTGCGGGCATCCGCCCGAGCTGGTTTGAGGCATGGGGTCTGGTGATGATTGATGCCGTGCTCTTTTTCACCATTGCAGGCCTGTCCGCCCCTCTCATCATGGGCGGGCTGGCAGCGTCACAGGGGGCGTGGGTCTATGCCGCGCTCTTTGCTATCTACTTCGTTCCCATGCAGATCGTATTGATCACATCCGCGATGTGGGCCGCAAAATCGCGATGGTCGGACGAGGGTTAACGGCGCACATAGGCCAGACCGAACCACTTGATTAACAACTCGTCATAGCGGCCATCTTCGCGCAATCGCAGCATCGACTGATCGACGTCTTCACGCAATTCAGAGCCCGTCGGGAACGCCATGCCATAGTTTTCAGGGCGGTAAATCCGCTCTAGTAATTCGACTTTTCCCTGCCCCTGATGACGCACATAATAGGCAAGGATCGGGCCATCAAAGACAACAGCATCCAGATCGCCTGCTTCAAAAGCCGCAAACAACCCGTCAGGGTTATCAGCCCCGATTGGACTGATGCCCCGTTGATTCAAGAAGGCTTCGGAGGTTGACCCTGTGATCGTGCCGACACGGCGACCCTCAAGATCAGAGATGCTTTCGATATTGCTCTGGATCGCGCTCACCGTCAGGGCTGCGGTAATCTGCGCCACAAAAATCGATACGATAAAGAGGCTGGAAACTACCAGAAGCACCGCAAAGAAGCGGCCACCGCGGCTTTGCGGAACGCGCTCTTCAAAGCCGCCATTCACAACCAAATTCAGCGCCCACCAAAATGCCGGAAATCCGGCCTCTTTCGCGGTCCGGTCAAAATAAACCTGATGCCGACGCTCAAAGAACCACATCAACATGCCGCCCCCAAAGAGCAGCACAAGTGCCCCCAAGATCGACAAAGCAATCTGGCGCGTGAAAATCGCCGATAGAACGGCACTGGCGCCACTTTGGCCGGCAGGCATCATCACCTGAATGCCGCTGTCAAAAATCGGCTGGGTGAAATCCATGACCCTTTCGCGCTCAGCTGTGATCGAAATATTCGCGATTGCGCCGTCCACCTCGCGGGCTTGCACCGCGCCAAACATTTCGGCAAAGCTGTCTTTGCGGGCGTAAGTCACGTTAAGGTTCAATTCCTCGGCAACAGCGGAAAGCAAATCAATGCTGAACCCTGCGTCTTGCCCGTCGATCTCGAGCGAAAACGGGACCCGTGACACCGTCGCGATGGTGATGTCTTTCGCCGTTTGTGCCGACGCATAGACCCCGATCACACAAAAGAACGACACAAGACAAACGTTGAGAAAATGTCGCATCCCACCCCCGAAACGGGCATTAAAGGTCATCATCTTTGAAACCGGCCACCTTGACAAGCAAGCAGCCGCAACGCACCTGCATTAGGACGTAACGAAAGGGTTCGCCATGACGAAAAAGCCTAGCCGCCAAAAAGTCTTCACATTGCTGGTGGAGGTCGGTCGCAACGCCGATGACGGCCTACCCGAAGGCGCGACAGGCGCAGCACTGATGTGCTATGCGTCAGGGATCGACGAGGCCGAAGCCGTGCGCGAAACCGTGGCCATTCTCAAGCAGGCCGATCTGTCGCCGCTCGACGTCTCAGGCTACGGCACCCTCGAAGAGCGCCTCGCCGAAGGACATGACATTTCCGAGGACGAGCAAGCGCTCATGCAGCGCGCCCTTGACGAGAATAGCGTCATCGTGGCCCAAATGACGCCATTCTTCGGGGATGATAACGCAGAGGATTAAGCGTCGCCCCCACTTCAACTGTCGCCAAGATATCCCCGACCTGTTTCCTGCTAGGGCTCTCGCCTTACGTCACACAGATCTCGCCTCAAAGGAAAAAAGATGCCCGTCAACACCGATCCAGTTGCCCTCACCGCAGCCCTCGTGCGCTGCCCCACGGTCACACCTAACGAGGGAGGTGCTTTGGTTTTGCTCGAATCCACATTGACCGATGCAGGCTTTACCTGCACCCGCGTTGATCGGGGCGGGATCAGTAACCTTTATGCGCGCTGGGGACGCCAAGGCGCAAATCGCACTTTCGGATTTAATGGCCATACCGATGTCGTCCCTTTGGGTGATGAGGCCGCGTGGACAATGCCGCCCTTCGGCGCCGAGATCAAAGATGGATACCTCTACGGGCGCGGCGCGACGGATATGAAATCAGGCGTCGCGGCTTTTGCGGCCGCCGCCATCGACTTTGTGCAAAACACACCGCCAGATGGGGCAGTTGTGCTGGCCATTACAGGCGACGAGGAAGACGAAGCACTCGACGGCACCGTCGCCCTTCTCGACTGGATGAAGACCAACAACGAGGCCATGTCAGTCTGCCTTGTGGGCGAACCCACCTGCCCCAATGAAATGGGCGAGGCGATGAAAATCGGGCGGCGCGGCTCGCTGACCGGTCACCTCACGATCACCGGCGTGCAAGGCCACTCCGCCTATCCGCACCGTGCGATCAACCCGCTCCATGCAGGCGTGCGCCTGCTCGACCGCCTTGCCACCCATGATCTGGACCAAGGGACCGACCATTTTGATCCGTCATCTCTCGCCGTCGTCACCATCGACACGGGCAACCCCGCGACAAACGTGATCCCCGCCGTGATGAAGGCGGCGGTCAACATCCGGTTCAACGACCAACACACAGGGGCGTCGATCACCGCTTGGCTGAAAGACGAAGCCGCCAAAATCGCGGCCGAGACAGGCGTCAAAGCCGAGTGGACCATCAAAATCTCGGGCGAAAGTTTTATCACCCCTCCCGGCGATCTTTCGGATCTGATCGCAAACGCTGTTGCGGCAGAAACGGGACGCAGGCCAGAGCTGTCCACATCGGGCGGCACCTCGGACGCGCGGTTTGTCAAAGATCACTGCCCCGTCGTCGAATTCGGCCTCGTCGGCAAAACAATGCACCAAGTGGACGAACGCGTGCTGGTAGAGCAGATCGGCCAACTCAAATCCATCTACACCCGCATCCTGACAGATTACTTCGCGTAGATTTGCGATGACGTGCCCCCGCCCACATGCTAGGCGGGGGTTATGAAACAGATACCTTCCAAAGCCGAAATCCTGACGTGGATTTCAGAGAACCCCACCAAAGCAGCCAAGCGCGACATCGCAAAGGCCTTTGGGATCAAAGGCGCGCAGCGCATCGACCTCAAGCGCGTCCTCAAAGAGCTTGAGACCGAGGGCAAACTGACCAAGCGGCGCTCCAGCTATCGCGACGCCGAAGACCTGCCACCCGTTTCGGTTTTGGAGATCACAGGCCCTGATAGCAACGGCGATCTGTTCGCCCGTCCACTTGAGTGGGGCGGCAAAGGGGCCGAACCCGTGATCCTGATGATGGCCCGCGACGGTGATCCGGCGCTGGGCAAGGGCGACCGCATCCTTGCGCGCCTGACCGTGAACGCAACGCCAGAGCATAGCCACACCGCCCGCATGATCCGCCGTATCGGCACCAATCCCCTGCGCGTTTTGGGCGTGTTTCGTCAAGGCTCTGAAGGCGGGCGTGTGCTGCCTATCGACAAGGGCTCCGACAAGGAGTGGGCCGTGTCCGAGGGCGCCACAGGCGGCGCCAAAGATGGCGAGCTTGTCGAGGCCGAACAGGCCGGACCGAAAGGGCGCATGGGCCTCCCCCTTGCCCGTATTGTCGCCCGCTTGGGCAACCCCAACGAGCCGCGCGCCGTCTCGCTGATTGCAATCCATCAACACGGCATTCCCGACCACTTCCCCGACGAGGTCATCGCAGAGGCCGATGCCGCCCTGCCTGTGAAGCTGGGCAAACGGCTTGATCTGCGCGACTTGCCCCTTGTCACCATCGACCCGTGGGATGCGCGTGACCACGACGACGCCTGCTATGTCGAAACCCATGCGGACGGCGAAATGACCATCTGGGTCGCGATCGCCGACGTGGCGCATTACGTCACGGGCGGCTATGCGCTCGACCGCGAGGCGCGCAACCGCGGCAACTCCACCTACTTCCCCGACCGCGTTGTGCCGATGCTGCCCGACGTCCTGTCAGGCGACCTGTGTTCACTGCATGAGGGCGTCGAGCGGGCCTGTCTCGCCGTTGCCATGCGGATCGATGCCGAGGGCAATAAGATCAGCCACGCATTCCACCGCGCCCTGATGAAATCGGTCGCCTCGCTCAATTATGAAGAGGTGCAATCCGCCATGGACGGCGCGCCAAACGACAAAACAGCGCCTTTGGTCTCCGACATCATCCGCCCGCTTTACGCCGCCTACGCCGCGCTGAAAATCGCCCGTGCCGTGCGTCAGCCGCTCGAATTGGACCTGCCAGAGCGGCAGATCATCATCGACGACAGGGGTAAGGTGACCTCGGTCAAATACAAAGAGCGGCTCGACGCGCACCGCCTGATCGAAGAGTTCATGGTGCTCGCCAATGTCTGCGCCGCCGAAACGCTGATCGCCAAGAAGACCCCGCATTTGTTGCGTGTCCACGAAGAACCCTCCCCAGAAAAGCTCGACGCGCTGCGCGAAGTGGCGCAGGCCTCTGGCCTGCAACTGGCGAAAGGGCAAGTTCTGCAAACCGCACATCTGAACAAACTTCTGGACGCGGCGAAGGGGACCGACCACTACGAGGTCATCAATATGTCGACCCTACGCTCCATGACGCAGGCCTATTACAACCCCGAAAACTTTGGGCACTTCGGCTTGGCGCTCAAAGCTTATGCGCATTTCACATCGCCCATTCGGCGTTACGCCGACCTGATCGTGCACCGCGCTCTGATCACGGCACACGGCTGGGGCAAGGACGGGCTCACACCGTTTGACATCGAAATGCTGGCTGAGACCGCCCAGAAAATCTCGGACACTGAACGCCGCTCTATGACGGCGGAACGCGACACCACCGACCGCTACCTCGCGGCGTTTCTCTCCGAGCGGCTTGGCGCAGAAATGCCCGGACGGATCAGCGGCATCGCGAAATTTGGCGTTTTTGTGAAACTTGACGAGACAGGCGCCGACGCACTGATCCCGATCCGGTCTTTGGGCGATGAATACTTCGACTACGATCAAGACAGCCAAACGCTGATGGGGTCCAAAACAGGGATCATCATCGGGCTTGGCGTCAAAGTCGTCGTCAAGCTGCTTGAGGCGGCCCCCGTGACGGGCGGGCTCATCGCCGAGATCGTTACCCTTGACGAGCGGACACTGCCCAAAGGCAGCTCGCGTGGGCGAGGCAAACCACCGCGGCGCAAATTCGGATCAGCCAAAAAGAAAACCGCCAAGATCAAGAAAAAGGTGAAGCGTAGCCGGAGTTAAGCAGGTCGTTTTACAGAACTGGCCCTTTCATCACGGTGATTTCAGTTGAAATTATGCGAGTTTCATGCGTAGCGTCACAGCAATAAATTTGAACGAGTAGTTGATTAATACTGATGGATTATCGCAAGGAAATCGACAGACTCTATCGGGTCGATTACGGCAATCCAGTAGAATTCTTCATCCGGTTGGTCCTGATCCTAATCGCGGGACTCTCAATTCTCAACTATCTTGCGTCGTTCATCGGGCTGTATTGGACGGCGGGATATTATGCCGCTCACCTTTTATACTTCACCATTTTGCGAACGCGTCCGACGATTTGCAGTCGAGCCGACTACATTGTGGCAAGTTGCGCACTCGTATTCTTAATGCTTGCCTATATTTGGTTTCCGGTTCTCCTTTTTGAAGAAGACGACCCTGCATTGAGTTTGTCAGCGGCAGCGGCACTTGGCACTTTCATGATTTTCGTGGTGCGGCGGGCGGATACATTTATGTGACTCGTCATTGCCGAAGTCGCGCTCGTGTCCATCGCCGGCATCGTGATTTTTGTGCAGATCGTGCCAGAAATACAAAGTTCGTTTGCACTGTTTTTTTCGGGACTGTCCTGCCTCACACTCGTCGGATATTTCGCGGAAACGCTGCAAAACTATCGCATTCAGCGGCTCGAAACAGAGGCCGCGGCCCAAAGGTCGATACAGGCCCAAAAGATGGAAGCGACAGGGCAACTGGTGGGCGGGGTTGCGCATGATTTCAACAATATCCTGACAGCGGTACTCGGCAACTTGGAGCTTTATTCCGAGGTACCGGATACACTCCAAAAGGATCAATTCGTGAAAGATGCCAAGACCTCGGCAGAACTCGCGGCCAAAACAATTAAGCTGCTTATGGCCTATTCAAGGCAAGCACAGCTCGATGTGCAGCGGGTTCCACTGACCGACATCTTCGAGCAACTTCAAAACTTTAGCAGACAGCTTCTGCCCAGTTCTATCCAGATTGATTTCCGCCCGCCAGAACCGTCCATAACCATTCTCGTCGATCAACACCAATTGCTCACGGCGCTCATCAATCTCATAGTGAACGCCAGAGATGCGATCTCGGGCAACGGGCAAGTTATCGTTGGAAGCCGCGTCTTTATCGCGGGGCCAGAAGAGCCAAAACTCATCGGCTACGCTCTCAAGCCTGGGACCTATATCGAGATTTTCGTAACAGACGACGGCCCGGGGATTGCGCCCGAACTGCTTGCTAAAATCACCACGCCCTTCTTCACAACCAAGCCTCTCGGCAAAGGATCTGGCCTTGGTCTTTCCATGGTCGAGGGGTTTGCCCGCCAATCCGGTGGCGGACTCAAAATCAAATCGTCGGGAAGAACCACAAGCGTCGCCATTCTGCTACCACTAACTGATCAGGAATGTACTTAGGCCTTGGTCAGGACCGCGCCATTGACCCGCGAGTTGTGGTGCAACCGAGGTGTCTGCCGCTGTCGGCGTGTCGCCAAATGAAAACGGTCCCGTCAGCATATCTGCGATCGCCCGATCCCCATCTTGTGCAAGCTGGCGACCTGCGGTTTGCGAATTTTATTGGTCACAAACCCTCGGATCGGGCGCGGGATCATCCCGAAATAGGTGTCGCGAATGAGGGGCCAAACAGCATCATCCGGCTCATGACGTTCATGCAAGCGCTCCGCAATCACCGCCCGCCTGTAACGGCGCAACGGCTTGCCGATGACACCGGCGTTTCCCTGCGCACGCTTTACCGCGACATCGAAAGCCTGCGGAGCATGGACGCGATCATCGACGGGACAGCGGGCTGCGGCTATACGCTGACCGAGGACGCGGCCCTGCCACCGATGATGTTTGACGACGAAGAAATTGAAGCGCTGGTCTTGGGCCTGCGCGAGGTGCAAGCCATCGGCGACGACGCCTTGGCATCCTGCGTTTCGACCATAATCACTGCCTGATTGCATGGTGTCACCTGCGTCTTGACTATCGCGCCTTCCGCCGCGATCGAATCCGAAACTTCACACTGACCGGCGCCTCATTTCGCCCGCGCCGTGTGCCCATGCTGCGCGATGCGCTGGCCCATATGGCGACCAGTCCACCGCGACTGGCGGAAAGTCGCGACTGCGCAGCAACAAGCGTGTAGGTGAGGTAAATCAGCGCTATGCTTTGGACCTGTCACGCTTTCGTGCCGCCCCCGGTGCTCGTTTAAGCCACCTTTCGTTCGAAGGCGACAGGGCTTTTCCAGCCCAGAGCTGAGTGGCGGCGTCGCGGATTGTAGGAGCGGT
>JAQXBV010000043.1 GCA_029252195.1 Yoonia sp. | reverse complement strand
CAAACGACCCCATAGTGCTTTGGGCTACCGCCCACCTGCGCCAGAAGCCATCGTTCCGATGGACCAAAGGCCAATCATGCACTAACTTTCAATTTGGACCACTCAAGTGGGGCTGCTCATGTTCATAGAATGAATTTTCTCTTAAATCATTCTGGCAGAGTTCCATTTGTTTCGCGGGGACTTGTCAGCATTCACTTGGGTTGCGAATTGTGTCAGCGCTATGGCTTTCATGAAACCGTCCCCATGATGTTCGATTGTGATCTGAAGGTGAAAATGCGTACGATCCCACGCAGGCCGAAACGCATTTAAATAACTTGTCGCACTTTGAAAATTTTATGAATCGAAAAAGGGATGCAAAAAGGGTAACAAAGGCATTTTTCTTAAATTTAAGTTATTTTTATCAAATGGTTGTATGAAAATTTGGAGCGGGTAACGAGAATCGAACTCGTAACTAAAGCTTGGGAAGCTGCCGTGATACCTTTTCACCATACCCGCGCGCCAAGGTTGCAATTAGGCGATTGTCGCTTTGGGGTCAAGCAGGCGCGATCTATTTTACAAGCGCTTGATAGAGGTGAATGGATGCGGGAATCTCAAGGCCTCGTGTCGTTTCGTGCGTGGTAAAACGGGCGGCTATTTCATCACGCAAAGCCCGCTTTTGATCAAGCGAGGCCTCAAAGTGGCGCAGCGCATTGTCCGCAGGCCCGATGATACAGCACAGCTCGGCGGCGTCGTGTGCACTGCCGTGGCCAGTCAGCGCGATCTGATGCGTGGTGCAAGTGACGTTCTGCAATCTGGCGGCCTCTAGCATCGGGATAATCCGGTCCGCGTCTTCAAACGCGAAGGGGCCGGGCAGGGTGCGGTCGGTCTTGGCCATGGGTCCCAAAATCTCGCGTGATGCCGCCGCCGGGATCATGAACCACGGGTTGTCTGCGGCAGATGCCCACGCGGCCATCGTGATTGTTCCGCCGGGATTTACCGAGCGTGTGATGTTTGAAAACGCCGCTGTTGTGTCCGCAAAAAACATCACCCCAAAGCGTGAAATCACGGCGTCAAACTTGCCTGTTTCAAACGCGTGGGATTGTGCATCGGCCAGCAACCAAGTCACGTTTGGCGCATCTTGGGTCACTGCGGCTTGCGCCAACAACGTTTCGGAAATGTCGAGGCCTGTGGCATGTCCCGCATCACCAACAAGCTCGCTCGCACGCAATGTGCTGGTGCCGGCACCGCAACCGATATCCAAGACATGGTTGCCCGTTTGCAAATTCGCATAGCTTAGGACCGAGTCCAAAACCGGCCCGAGCAACGTGTCCATTGCCGCTTGTTGCGCGACCCATTTTTGGGCCGCATCGGATGACCAATAGTCGGCTTGATCGTAGTTTCCGGTCATCCGCGGCGCCTGCGACGGCGTCCGCCGTCTTCGCCATTGCCACCACCGCCGGTGTTGAATGTCGCCGTCGGGATCGTGACGATGGAATTCAAAATCGGGAAAGGTTCGACTGAATTCGGGATGGCCGACGCATTCACGAAATGCTCTTGGAACCGAGGTTCGATTGCGGTTTCGATTTTGTGGATCGCGCGCACTGTCGCTTCGATTTCGGTGCGTGCGTCGCGGTTCAAAAGGGCGATGCGCGCGCCTGTGCCGGCAGCGTTGCCAGCGGAAGTAACCTTGTCCAAAGGCGCGTCGGGGATCATGCCGAGGACCATCGCGTGTTTGGGGCTGATGTGTGCACCAAACGCGCCCGCCAGCACTACGCGGTCCACAGATTCGACATTGAATTTGTCCATCAACAAGCGCGCGCCGGAATAAAGCGCTGCCTTGGCCATCTGGATTTCACGGATGTCGCGGTTGGTCACCGTCAATTTCGGGCCGCCTTTTTCAGAGCCGTCATAGACCAGATAGGAATACGTGCGCCCGTCAAGAAAGCAGCGATCTGATCCGGTTTGTGCGGGGCTGCCGATCAGGCCCGGGCCGTCGACGATGCCCGCAAGGCGCATTTCAGCGACCATTTCGATGATGCCCGATCCGCAAATTCCAGTGACGCCGGTGGATACGATTGCCGCGTCAAACCCGTCTTCGTCTGACCAGATGTCCGAGCCGATCACGCGAAAGCGCGGGGCCTTGGTGACCGCGTCAATTTCCACGCGCTCGATTGCGCCGGGGGCAGCGCGCTGGCCGGAACTGATTTGTGCGCCCTCAAAGGCGGGACCAGTTGGCGACGAACACGCCAGCACTTTTTCTTTGTTCCCCAGCAGGATTTCCGCGTTGGTGCCCACGTCGACCACCAAAACCAGATCATCCGATTTGTCCGGCGCTTCGGCCAAGGCCACAGCGGCGGCGTCTGCCCCAACGTGACCGGCAATGCACGGCAGCAGATAGACGCGGGCTGAGGGGTGAATGTTCAGTTCCAGATCGTCAGCCCGCAGGCGCAGTGAATCCGATGTTGCCAAAGCAAACGGCGCCTGACCCAATTCGAACGGATCAATGCCCAAAAACAGGTGGTGCATGACCGGATTGCACACAAACACGGCGTCCACGATCAACGCTTTGTCGATCTCGGCCTCGATGCTGATCTGGGTGAACAGGGCGTTCATGCCTTCGCGCACAGCGTTGGTCATTTCCTGCGCGCCATTTGCGTTCATCATCGAATAGCTGACGCGGCTCATCAAGTCTTCGCCAAAACGGATCTGCGGGTTCATGATGCCAGAGGAAGCCACAACTTCGCCGGTTTGCAGATCGCACATGTGCGCGGCGATGGTGGTTGACCCCAGATCGACGGCAAGACCGTAAACCGTACCTTCGTAGTAGCCGGGCCAAATGTGCATAATCCGCGGCGCGTTTTCGTCATCACCCAAATGCACGGCACAGGTGACCTTCCACGCGCCTTTGCGCAAAACCGGCTGCATAACCTGCATGATGTGCAAGTCCGCATGCACATTTTCCAACTGCCATTGTTCACGCAACGCAATGCGCAGCCGTTCCAGATCGCCCGATGGATCATGCATGTCGGGTTCTTGAACCTCGACGTAATACAGCTTGGTCGAGGGGTTCATCGTGATGTCGCGGGCCTCGGCCCGTTTGCGCACGACTTGTTTGTGCACTTGGGATTCCGGTGGCACGTCAATCACCACATCGCCCTGAACCGCGGCCTGACACCCCAAACGGCGCCCATCGATCAAACCGCGCTTGTCTTTGTAGCGCTGCTCGACGCTGTTCCACTCTGACAGGGCGTCATCCGCAACCGTCACCCCGTGCTTGGAAAATTCACCATAACTGGGCGTGATCTGACATTTTGAGCAAATCCCGCGCCCACCACAAACAGAATCCAGATCGACCCCCAATTGGCGTGCGGCCGTCAGAATGGGTGTGCCCAATGGAAAGTGACCGCGTTTGCCCGAAGGGGTGAAAACGACAAGTGGATCGCTGCTCATGAATGTGGCCTATTGTTGCTTCTGGGCATTGTTTTGCCAAAGCATAGAAGGCGCGCCAAAAAGCGAAAGCCAAAGAGCGGCAAAAACCGTTTCAATGGCGTCATTGTGCGCATAAAGACTATGAATCCAATCGCCAGTACGCCCAACGATTGTTCTGATCTTAAATACTCAATCCACACCGCGCGCATGAAAGATAAACCCGAGCAAGTTCAGCAACACCTGCGCTGCCAAAATCGCGGTGGAGCCTGAGGGGTCATAATCCGGTGCCACTTCGACCAGATCGATGCCGACGATCTCGTGGCGTTTGGACACTTCTTGCAGCAACTCCAGCACGTCGTAGTACAAGAATCCGCCGTGGCTGGGCGTGCCTGTCCCTGGTGCGATGGACGGGCAAAATGCGTCGATGTCGATGGTGATATACAAACGTGCGCCTTTCGGGATGCGCTCAGCTGTGGCGCGTGGGCCCAATTTGCGCATTTGGCGCACCGATAAAATGTCGGAGCCCATGGCGCGCGCGTCCTCATAGCCTTCGCGCGCGGTAGAGCTGACGTTGCGGATGCCAACTTGGGTCAAGCCGGTGACATAGGGCTGTTCTGCTGCGCGCCGCATCGGGTTGCCGTGCCCGTGCCGCACGCCGTGGCGTTCATCGACAAAATCCAGATGCGCGTCGATTTGCAAAATGTGGATGTCATCTTGATCGTCAAAGGCACGAATGCAGGGGATGTTGATCGAATGATCACCGCCGATAGTGACGGGCAGGGCACCGGCCGCCAACGCAGCCCGCACGCCGGTTTCAATGTTGTCGTGGCTCTTTTCCGTGTCTGTGTGCACGATGTCCGCATCCCCCATGTCGACGATTTGTACGTCGGCAGGCAGGTAGGTTGCATCGTCTTCGTGATCATAGGCCCCGGCGTGACCAAAGCTGAACAAGGTCGATGCCTCGCGCACAGCACGTGGGCCAAATCGCGCGCCGGACCGATACTGCGTGCCCGCATCGTAGGGCGCACCCAGCACGGCAACATCGGCGTCAATCTTGTCCCAGTCGGCGACATATGGCCGCTTTCCAAAGGTCGCAATTCCCACAAACGGCAGGTCCAGCCGTCCAGCATCATAGCCATGTTTGCTCATCTCATCCGTCCCTTGATCCGTTTGTCGCAGACTGCGTCAACAAAACACGCAGATCAATCGCCTGCGCCTCTTTTCTTTTCCGCCAAGCCGTGAAATAGGAAACCGCCAAATGAACACTCCTATTCGAGGTACGATATGGAAATTCGTGAGGCTCTCACCTTTGATGATGTTTTGCTGGTTCCGGGTGCGTCTAGCGTCCTGCCATCTACGGCCGATACGCGCACGCGTGTGACCAAATCGATCAGTATGAACATCCCGCTGCTCAGCTCTGCGATGGACACCGTCACCGAAGGTCGCATGGCGATTGCCATGGCCCAAGCTGGCGGCATCGGTGTTGTGCACCGCAATCTGACCATCGAAGAACAAGCCCGCGAAATTCGCCGCGTCAAACGGTTTGAGAGCGGGATCGTCTACAATCCGATCACCCTGACAGCCAATCAAACGCTGGCCGATGCCAAAGCCTTGCAAGAACGCTACCGGGTCACGGGGTTTCCTGTGGTTGACGGGTCTGGCCGCGTTGTGGGCATCGTGACCAACCGCGACATGCGCTTTGCCACAGACGATGACACGCCGGTGTCAGTGATGATGAGCACCGATAACCTTGCCATTTTGCACGAACCAGCAGACCGCGACGAAGCCATCAGCCTGATGAAAGCCCGCCGCATCGAAAAGCTGCTGATCACTGACGGGGCAGGCGTGTTGACGGGGCTTTTGACCCTCAAAGACACCGAACAAGCGGTCCTGAACCCGACGGCTTGCAAGGATGATCTTGGCCGTTTGCGCGTTGCGGCGGCGACCACCGTTGGGGATGCAGGCTTTGCCCGGTCCGAGGCGCTGGTCGATGCAGGTGTCGACATGATTGTGATCGATACCGCCCACGGGCACTCCGAAGGTGTTGCGATTGCAGTAAAACGCGCCAAGGATATGTTTCCTGACGTGCAGGTTGTTGCTGGCAACGTGGCCACCGGCGAGGCGACGCGCGCCTTGATTGATGCAGGCGCGGACGCGGTCAAAGTTGGCATCGGACCGGGGTCTATTTGTACCACACGCATGGTCGCAGGCGTTGGTGTTCCGCAGTTGACCGCGATCATGGATTGCGCCGCAGCAGCCGGTGACATTCCAGTCATCGCAGACGGCGGCATCAAATTTTCCGGGGACTTTGCCAAAGCCATCGCAGCCGGGGCAACCTGCGCGATGGTCGGATCAATGATCGCGGGCACGGACGAGTCACCGGGCGACGTGATCTTGTATCAGGGCCGGTCCTTCAAAACCTATCGCGGCATGGGCTCACTTGGGGCGATGGCGCAAGGATCTGCAGACCGTTATTTCCAAAAAGACGCAGCCAGCGACAAATTGGTGCCCGAAGGCATCGAAGGCCAAGTGCCCTACAAAGGCACGGTCAGCGCGGTCATCCACCAGATGGTCGGTGGCCTGCGCGCGGCGATGGGATACACCGGATGCGCCACAGTCGCCGAGATGAACACGAACTGCAATTTTGTCAAAATCACCGGTGCTGGCCTAAAAGAAAGCCACGTGCACGATGTGCAAATCACGCGGGAATCCCCCAACTACAGAGTAATGTAAGGCAGCAATATCATGAGCTTGTGGATCAATCTTAATTCAGGCGCAGGTCTTTGACGCCCGGCGCACGCGTGGCCGCAGCCATTGATGTCCTTGATCTGATCGCGGACGGTCAGCCTGTCGAAAGGGCGCTGACCTCTTGGGCGCGTCGCAGTCGTTTTGCCGGGTCCAAGGACCGTGCCGCGGTGCGCGATCACGTGTTTGGCGTGGTGCGCAACCGGCGCTCTGATGCGGTGCGCGGTGGAGGTGACACAGGGCGTGCATTGATGCTGGGCCGATTGCGTGATCAAGGCGACGATCTGGACGCCTTGTTTCACGGCGAAGGTCACGCGCCGACACCGCTGAGCGACGAAGAACGCGCAATCACGGCTCAGCCGGTCGATGCGGCAGACGTTTGGGATTTGCCCGACTGGTTGATTGCTGAATTCGAGACAGGACTTGGTGACACCGCCGCGTCTGTGGCGCAAATCCTCAAGTCCCGTGCGCCGATCACGTTGCGTGTGAACAGTGCCAAAACCTCGCCTTCGCAAGTCACATCTTTGTTGGCCGATGAGGGCGTCGAGGTGCTGCCAAATCCGCTGTGTGACACTGCCCTCACGATCACCGAAGGCGCCCGTAAACTGCGCAATTCGGAATGCTACCAAGAAGGCTTGGTCGAGTTGCAAGACGCGGCCAGTCAAGCGGTAGTAAACGCGTTGCCCGAGGGCCAAAAGGTGCTCGACTACTGTGCTGGTGGCGGCGGAAAGTCACTGGGAATGGCCGCGCAAAAGCGAAATGTCGTGGCGCATGACATCGATTTTGACCGGATGCGGGACCTGCCAGACCGTGCGCGACGGGCGGATGCGCAGATAAAATTGCTGGCGACGGACTTGCTGGCACGCGAAGGTCCATTCGATATCGTGCTGGTTGATGCGCCTTGTTCCGGGAGTGGCGCATGGCGTCGCAGCCCCGAAGCCAAATGGGTTTTGACGCCTGCGCGTTTGAACGAACTGACCACCATTCAGGATGAAATTCTTGATCAAGTTCAATCGCTTGTCGGAGAAGGTGGAACCTTGGTTTTCGCCACATGTTCGGTGTTGAAATGCGAAAACGAAGACCGCGTCGTAGCCTTTTTGGACCGTAATTCCGGATGGGAATGCACCCAACAATCGCGCATAAATGTTAGCCCAGAGGGTGACGGATTTTTCCATGCACACTTGACGCGCGTGATTTAACCGCCACACTCAACCCAGAAGATAGCTCAGTCAAAGCCGCAATGCCCCCGTCTCAACGGTGGTTAAGACGGGATTAACCGTTTTTGCGCCACAAGAGACAAGCTGAGTCGAATTTAGGGTGCTATGTTGCAAGACCGTGCATTAACGAACGGGGCCGTTAGCCGTCTGTCCGAAAAGGGCATGACGCGGATGCGTAGTCTGCTGATTGCTGCCGTTTTGATGGGGGCAATGGCGCTGTTGGCGCCGAATGGTGATGTGCAGCTTGGGCTGGGCGTTTCGTCTGTGACGTTACTGATCTTGGGTGTGCTAATGGTCGCGTTTACGCATCGTCGTCAAACCACCCGCGAGTCTGCGCAAGACGTGATCGCAGATTTCATCGCCAAAGATGCATCGCCCAGTTTTGTCGTTAGTGATGATGGTGCGGTAAAGTCATTCAATAAATCGGCCGAAAAGCGTTTTGATATGCCCATGGGCGATACGCTTGTCGGAGTTTTGCGCGCAACTTTTGCAAATCCTGGTGGAATTATTTTTCGTCTGACAACCGCAGCAGAACAAGACGGTGCTGCGCGCGAAGATGTTGTGACCCGCAAAGGCCACGTGCGGTTGTCGGTCCATCGCATGGGCACGGATTCTTTCCTGTGGCGGTTTGAGGATGTTCCGGAACCTGCGGCCGGACGTGGCAGTGACGGGCCGTTGTTGCCGATGATGATGATCGGTCGCAGTGGTGCGGTTTTGTTCATGAATGACGCCGTGCGAAAGCTGATTGGCCGCCGCGTGAAATCCTTGCAACAACTGTTGGGTGACACGCCTTTGGTGAACGGTGCTGTGTGCGATATTTCGACGGAAACCGGAGAGATGAAGGTTCAGATCGCCGAGGTCGAGGCTGGTGTCGGACGGCGCGCGCTGTATTTCTTGCCGGCGGCACAAAATGGTGCAGATAATGTGTGTTCATCGTTCGACGATCTGCCGGTTCCGTTGTTGCGGATTGAACCGGATGGGTATGTGGCGGCGCATAACGCGTCAGCCATCGGCCTGATCGGCGACGAGTTGAAGATCGGCGTGCATCTATGTGAATTAATGGAAGGATTAGGTCGTCCTATCATGGATTGGTTGCAAGAAACGATCTCTGGTCGCGCGGTTCAACACTCAGAATTCCTGCGT
Source organism: Yoonia sp. (assembly GCA_029252195.1). Lineage (GTDB taxonomy): Bacteria > Pseudomonadota > Alphaproteobacteria > Rhodobacterales > Rhodobacteraceae > Yoonia. Next base: position 26,621 of record JAQXBV010000043.1, on the reverse strand, counting down.
CTGAAGCGCGCGGACAAAGAGATGTTTGTGCAAGTTGCCCTGAGCCGTGTAACAGAAGAAGGCGCATCGTCTTTGGTCGCGGTTTTGACCGATGCAACCGAGCTGAAAACCCTTGAGGCGCAGTTTGTCCAGAGCCAGAAAATGCAAGCCATCGGCGAATTGGCGGGTGGTGTCGCGCATGACTTTAACAACCTTTTGACGGCGATTTCTGGCCACTGTGATCTGCTGCTTTTGCGGCACGATCAGGGGGACGCAGACTATAGTGACCTGATGCAAATTAACCAAAATGCCAACCGTGCGGCTGCGCTTGTTGGCCAACTTTTGGCGTTTTCGCGCAAGCAGACTTTGCGTCTCGAAGTGCTGGACATGCGCGATACGCTTGCTGATCTTACGCATTTGTTGAACCGCTTGGTCGGTGAAAAGGTCAGCCTGACACTGACGCACGATCCGGTTTTGCAGTCCATCCGTGCGGATAAACGGCAATTAGAACAAGTGTTGATGAACCTTGTCGTAAATGCCCGTGATGCGATGCCAGAGGGTGGCGAAATTCACATCGAAACCGAACGTTTGTCACTTAGTGCGCCAATGGATCGTGATCGCGCATCCGTGCCTGCCGGTGAATATGTGATGTTGAAAGTGACGGATCATGGCGTTGGGATTCCTGCGGACAAACGTCAAAAAGTGTTCGAACCATTCTTTACAACCAAACGTACGGGCGAGGGAACAGGCCTTGGGTTATCAACGGCTTACGGCATCGTTAAGCAAAGCGGCGGCTACATTTTTCTCGACAGTGAGGTGGGTTCAGGCACGTGCTTTACGCTGATTTTCCCGGTCTTGGACAACATCGCAACGCCGGTTGTCACAACGCCCCGCGCGTCGAAATTTACAGCACCAAAACAAGGTGACGGCGTTATTTTGTTGGTCGAAGACGAAGCACCTGTACGTGCATTCGCCAGTCGCGCACTGCGATTGCGAGGGTACACTGTGCTTGAGGCGGACTCAGCCGAGGCCGCGTTAAAAACTTTGGAAGACTCGTCACTTAACGTAGATTTGTTTGTGACCGATGTGGTTATGCCGGGCAAAGATGGCCCAAGTTGGGTCCGCGAAGCATTACAAGAACGCCCGAATGTGCGGGTTGTTTTTGTATCCGGTTACGCAGAAGAGAAATTCAGCGAAGCACAAAGCAAAATCCCGAACTCGGTGTTCTTGCCAAAACCGTTTTCGCTGAATGATCTAACCGAGACCGTCCATCAGCAACTGCATTGATTATTCGATGCTGTCATACAGCGCGAATTCATCGGCAAACTTGCGACGAAACCGCTCTTCGACGTCTGATGACAGGTGTTGTTTGATTGAGGGGGACACGTTCTCGCGCCCCAAATCAAACGTCACACCGAGGCGTTCAGTCAGGAAATTCTGCAATTTGTCCTGGTTTTCGTATTTAAATAGATGCGTGACCGCAGTGCCGTTTGGCTGCGCTTCGAGGAACTTTGACTGCGCGCCGACGTCTGCAAAACCCGGCTTTTTGCCCTTCATGTAGGCAAGAACAAAATCGTCAAAACTGATGCCATGGGTGGCGTTGGGTTTGTCTTTCATGAACGGTCGTTGCCGATACCGCCACCAACTGCCCAGCCAGCTGATCGGCTCGCGCATGACTGCCATCAATTCCAGTTCGACATCGCAAACATTCACAAACATTGGTCGGATAAAGCGATTGTAGCGATAAACCGGTGCATGTTTCAACATTGGTGGTTCAGAGATCACCAAATCCGCGCGGTCCCGCAAGGCATTTCCATATGCAGTTGTGCCGGTTTTAGGAACGGACAAAAACGCCAGACGTTCTTTGTAAAAAATGAGCATTCGACGCGCCTGATCTATGACTTTGACTGCGCGTATGTTGCGCAAGCCGGCCAGCAGATGCAACCGCGCAAAAGAAAACCGCCCGCAACAGTGGTGCGGGCGGTCTACCGAATTTCAGCGCTTTAGCTGGCGACAGCTGTCATGAACCGGTCGCGGATCACAACGGGATCTTTGGTGATGACAGGTAGCTTGATGTTGCCGCTGTCACATTTGCTGACGATGATTGTCATCTGCTTGCTGTCGATTGCGGCTTGCAAAACTTTGCCGGTGTCAACGTCTTGGCAGGTCACAACATTCTCGCATCCGCAGGCAGTTGCCACGGCTTCAAGCTTGGTCAACTTGCCCGCATAGGTCGGCTGGTCGCCAGTAGATCCGTAGGATCCATTGTCGATGATCAACAAAATAAAGTTGTTAGCGACATTGTTGGCGATGGTTGGCAGGGTGCCCAGGTTGGTCAAAACAGAGCCATCACCATCAATCGAAATCACGGTTTTGTCTTGCGCCAAGGCGAGACCCAAACCGATGGATGATGATAGGCCCATAGTGCCGAGCATGTAAAAATTAGACGGTTGATCGTCGATTATGTGCAGCTCTTGGCTGGGCAGACCGATGTTGCAAACAATCAGTTGGTCACGAAGGATCGGGGCGATTTCTCGCAGGATTTCTGAACGGATCATTGGTCGCCGTAGCCTCCCCAAAAGGACGCATCCGTCAGGATCGCCACAGGTTTGTTGCACATGAATGTGTATTTCAGGATCGCGTCCAGCTCGGCGGCATCGCTTTCCTTGTGGAAATGATAGGTCGGGATGTTCATCTGGTTGAGCAAGGCTTTCGTGTGCACGGCCATTTCAACCTGACAGGCCACAGGCTCGCGCAATTCACCACGGTAAGAGATGATCATCGGCAGCGGCATACGGTAGTATTGGATCAACGTCGCAAGCGTGTTGATCGTCACACCAATCGCGGTGTTTTGCATGATGATCGCAGGGCGTTTGCCGCCCATCCACGCACCTGCACAAAGCCCCATCCCTTCGTCTTCCTTGTTAGACGGGATGTGAAAAATTTCGGGCCGCGCATCGACTTCTTCGATGACACCAGCCAGCTGCTTGCACGGGACTGTCGTGACGAATGACACGTCATTCGCGACGAGATCGTCCACAATTCTTTTATCAATACTCAAGGGTCGCTCCTTCGGATGGGATGGGATGAGAGAAAGGTTATGTCTTATTTCGAGGTTCGCAAAACATGCACGGCACAACGGGCGTGTCGCACAACCCGCGCCGCTGTCGACCCCAGCAGATAGTCGATCAGACCGGGCTTATGCGATCCGATGACGATGCAATCAACGGCATTGTCTTTGGCCACGTCAATGATGCTGCGCCCGCTATGGCCCTTGATCGTCAACGCCGTCACATTGGGCAGGCCTTTGACGCGGGCGTCCATTTCGGCTTTTGCCCGCTCAAAGGCGGCCTGCACAACACCCTCATCGAGATAGGCGCTGACAGAGCCCTGAGGGGCTTCATAAACGTGCAGTGCTACGATTGTGCCCCCGTCAGTCAAAAGCTTGGCCGCGACCTGAAGCGCATCTGCCCCGATCCCGTGATCAAGCGCCATTGTCACCAGAATTTTCTCATACATGTGAAGGCTCCAATATGATTTTGGGCGCAGCCACCCTGCCCGCACGGATATCAGCAAAGGCTTGTTGCCCGTCCGCAAGAGGGCGCTGCTCGGTCCAGTCAAGTGCGCCAAGGCGCCCGTCAAAAATCGCGGCCGCCGTGTCGCGGAAATCTTGTGCGGTATAGGTATATGTGCCGATAAAGCTGATTTCCTGCAAGGTCATCCGCCGGACATCAAGGCCACCCGTGCCCTCCCCCAGACCGATATGCATGACCACACCGCCCGGATTTGTGATCGCCGTCGCATCGGCGCGGGTTGCGGCATAGCCCACCCCGTCAATGACCAGATCGGCCTGCGTCACCACACCGGGGGCGACCGCATCAAAGCCGTCAATTCCGTCCAGCGTCGCCCGCCGCGTCGCATTGGGTTCAGCCACGGTAATCTGCGTGGCACCAAAGGCCCGCAGCGCAAGTGCGGCCCCGACCCCGATCGCCCCGCCGCCGATGACGTGACAGGCAGCCTCCGCCAGTGGCAGGCTCAACGCGTCCGCCCCCAGACGCACAGCATGCCAGCCGCAAGCCAGCGGCTCGGCCAGCGCGGCTTTGCGCAACGGCACGTCATCCGGCACCGTCACAAGATTTTCGTCACGCATCACGACAAGCTCGGCAAAGGCCCCTTCGCGTGGCGGCATCGAAATGATCAACCGCGTCGGGCACAGGTTATCGCGGCCCGCAAGACAGGCGCGGCAAGTGCCGCAGGTCACCAACGGGTTCAGCGTGACCCGCTCGCCGTCACGCGGCCCACCGACAATCCGGCCCGCCGCCTCGTGGCCCAAAATAAGCGGCGACGGCCTGCGCTCGTCATGGCCCAAGAACGCATGCATATCCGACCCGCAAATCCCCGAGGCCTCGATACGGATCAGGCTTTGCCCCACCCCTGCAACAGGATCGGGCATATCGCGGAACACCAGCGTTTCAACGGCATCATAAACAAGCGCTTTCATTTTGCAGTATATCCTCCGTCGACCATCAATGTTTGCCCCGTCACATAGGCCGAGGCGTTCGAGCATAAAAACAACAGCGGCCCGTCGATATCGGACATCACGCCGTTGCGCCCGATGCAGGTCTGCGCCGCATTGCGCGCCGCGCGCGCAGGGTCGGCAAAGACAGGTCCGGTCAATTCGGTCGGAAAGAACCCCGGCCCGATGGCATTGGCGGTGATCCCGCTGGCCGACCACGCCTCGGCCATGGCGCGGGTCAACTGGCCGATCCCGGCCTTGGATGCGCCATAAGCGATCCCGCCCGGAAAGGCGCGGGTCGTTTGCAGGGAGGCAAAATTCACGATCCGCCCCCAGCCCTTTGCGCGCATCGCAGGGACCAGCGCTTGGCTCAGGAAAAACGGCGCCGCAAGGTTAAGATTGAGCGTCACGTCCCACCCCTCAGGGGTCACATCATCGGCCGCTTGGCGGGTATTGATCCCCGCGGCATGCACCACAATATCGGGCGCGCCAAAGGGGGCGGCCACGCGAGCGGCGATCCCGGCAATCGCATAGCGGTCCGCCAGATCAGCGGCAACCACGGCTGCATTGTCCCCGATATCCGAGGCCCATTGCGCAAGCGCATCGGCACGACGGGCGACGCCCACAACGCGCGCACCTGCCGCCGCCAAGGCACGCGCGGCCTGCTGACCAAGGCCGGCACTGGCCCCCGTCACACAAGCCACACGGCCCGTCAGGTCAAACAGATCGCGCGGATCACTCATTGGCGGTCAGATCAAAGGTTTCGTTTGGGAAGTATTTGGCAAGGCGCACATCAGCCGCGCGCGCGTGGCCTTCCATCCCCTCAAGACGCGAGATCCGCGCCGTGGCCTCTGCCACCCGCTTGGACCCTTCGCGGGTCGCTTTTTGCCAAGTGACGATCTTCATATACTTGTGCACCGAAAGCCCGCCCGTATAGCCAGCCGCCCCCGATGTGGGCAGAACGTGGTTCGTGCCCGAGGCCTTATCGCCATAAGACACGGTCGTCTCTTCGCCCAAGAACAACGACCCGTAGCACGACAGGCGGCCCAGCCACCAATCGAGGTCTTCTGCCTGAACAGTCAGATGCTCTGGCGCGTATTCGTCAGAACAGGCCGCCATCTCTTCGCGGTCGGCACATAAAATCACTTCGGCATAATCGCGCCAAGCGGCAGCCGCATTGTCGCGGTTCACCTCTGGCAAATCGGCGATAAGGTCAGGCACGCGCTTCATGACGTCTTCGGCCAAGGCGCGGTCGTCGGTCACCAGCCAGACAGGCGAGTTGTAGCCGTGCTCGGCCTGAGAGACCAAATCGGTGGCCACAATATGCGGATCAGCGGTTTTGTCAGCGAGGATCAGGCTGTCAGTTGGCCCCGCGATCATGTCGATCCCGACGCGGCCAAACAAAATGCGCTTGGCTTCGGCGACAAACTGGTTGCCCGGTCCCACAAGAATATTCGCCTTGGGCAGACCAAACAGGCCAAACGTCATCGCGGCCACACCCTGCACGCCCCCGAGCGCCATGATCTTGTCGGCACCGCAGATATGGGCGGCATAAACAATCGCAGGGGCGACGCCAACACCCGGACGCGGTGGCGAGGTGGCGATGATGTGATTGCATCCTGCGACTTTCGCCGTTGTCACGGTCATAATCGCAGAGGCGATGTGGCTATAGCGCCCGCCCGGAATATAACAACCAGCCGCATCCACAGGGATCGCTTTTTGACCAGCGATAAGCCCTGGCACGACTTCATATTCGATGTCGCTCACGGTCGCCTTTTGCGCTTCGGCAAAGCGGCGCACGTTGTCATGGGCGAACTGGATGTCCTCCTTGAGTTTTTGCGGGACCAACGCACAAGCGGCGGCGATCTCTTCCTCGGTCAGAATGATATTGCCGTCATATTTGTCGAACTTGGCCGCATATTCGCGCGCTTTGTCGTCCCCGCCCGCTTCGATATCGTTGAGGATCCCTTGCACAAGATCGTGCACGTCTGACGCACCGGATTGCGCCGTAAGAGTTGCTTTCTTAAGATAATCACGAGCCATTTTGATACCGCCTTATTTATAGATGTCGGGAAGCATTGTTGTGGAAATCGCCGGAATGAAGGCAATGAGAAGCACCACAATAAGCATGAAGAAAACGAAAGGGACAGCGCGCCATGCGATCTTGAGGATCGATTCACCTGTGATACCAGACACGACAAACAGGTTCAGCCCCAAAGGTGGCGTAATGAAGCCCACGCCAAGTGCGGTGATCATCATGATGCAGAACTGAATTTCGTTCATGCCGATATTGTCGGCCAAGGGCTTCAGGATCGGCGCGAGGATCACGATATTGGGTGTCGTCTCCATCACGCAGCCCGCAGCAATAAGAATGCCGATCATCATGAGGATCAAAAGCGTCGGATCATCGGTCAGCGCGGTGATCGAATAGACAAAACCCTGCGGTACGCCCATGATCGCGAGCGCCTGTGCCAGCGGCAGCGAGAAGGCGATAATCGGCAGGATGATCCCGTTGACCTTGGCCGAGCTGAGCAGCATCGCGGGAAAATCAGACAGTTTGAGCGTACCCAGAATGAACCCGATGATAATGGTCACGATGACAGCCGTGGCACCCGCTTCGGTTGGCGTCAAACGGCCGGAAAAGATGCCATAGAAAATGATGCCCGGCACGATGAATGCATACCATCCAGACGCAAGCGCGTTGCGCAAACCGCTCAGGTATTCGCCCAGCGACAGGTTGCCACCGCCCTCATAGCCGTAAATCCGATTCACCACGATATTGGTCACAAGGATTGCCGTGAGGATCAAAAGACCCGGGATCAGGGCCGCAAGGAACAGGGTCGAGGCCGATATGCCAAGGACCAAGCCGATGATGATATAAGCGATGGAGGGCGGGATCAGGATGCCCGTACAGGCCCCCGCCGCAACAAGCGCACAGGCATAGGGGCGCGGATATCCGGCCTCGACCAGACGGTCGATCGTCATGCGCCCGACCGCCGCAGCTCCCGCCGCATCCGAGCCGGAGATCGCCGCGAACATCCCGCAGACAAGCACGGTTGCAGAGCCAAACCCGCCCTTTGCAAACTGGGTCAGCGCCTCTGCGACATCCAAAAACTTGCGCGACAGTCCCGTGCGCACCAGCACGTCGCCTGTCAGAATAAACAGCGGCACCGCGGTCAGCGCAAAAGCGTCAATGCCCGAGAACAGGCTTTCGCCCACCAGTTCCAGCGGCAGATCGCCCGACAAATAGAGCATCGCGATTGCCGAGACCCCGATCGACGCCCAAACCGGCACCGCAAGGGCCACGAGCACGACAAAAAGGATGACGGGAAAATAGAAGTCCCAGCCGAGCTCGACGGCTTGATTAAGGGTATTAAACAGCATCTTTTTCTCCCTTAATCAAAAAGCTTGTCGCCTTCGTAGACGGGTGTTCCGTCACGCAGGCTGTGAAAGTCGCGGATAAGCGACTGGATAAGGCGCACGATCATCAGGCTGAAACCGATAGGCACGGCCATCAGGAACCAGACCAACGAGACCCGCAAACCGTGGCTGACCGATCCGAATTTCCACGACACCAGAACCGTCTCGAAGGACCAGACAAGCGCGCCAACCGCCACCGCAACCATGACAAGGTCGCCAAAGATATAGAGCAGCGCTTTCATGCGGGGGCTGACGTAATGCATCAGCACGTCAATGCGGATATGCGCGCGCTCCTTGACGGCGGCGGCGGCACCGATCCATGCCAGATAGATGAAGGAATAGCGGACGATTTCTTCGCCCCAGATCGACGAATAGGAAAACACTTCGCGGCGCAATACCTCGACGGCCATCGTGATGACCAGCATCGAGTAGAACACCAAAAGCGCCCACTTTTCTGCGTTGCGATCCAGTAATTTCAGAAACTGCACGGCGTCACCTCTCTGTCAGGCGAACCCGAAGGGTCGCGGTGATCTAGGACATTCCGGAAGGGTGGCGGGCGCGATCGGGTGCGCCCGCCGAGAGGTTTTATGCGTCGTGGACGTAGTAGCGACCCATCGTGCCGGCGGCTTCTTCCAGCTTGGCGAATGTGTCCATGGAGCCTGCAAGCTCGATCTTGAAGCTGTCCCACTCAGGTAGCTGATAGCCACCAGTAGCCTGCCATTCAGCCAGTTGATCATCCGTCAAGGAATGGAATTCAACGCTAGCCTTGCGCAATTCCGCCATCGCGTAGTTACGCGCCGACGGCACCTTGGCAAGGTTCTGGTGGCGGGTGATCTCGGAGGCCTCCATGATCCCGTCCTGAATATCGGCAGGCATGGAATTGAACCACTCAAGGTTACACGAATAGACTTGGCTGTCAGGAACCGCTTGGGTGAATGTGACGTGCGACAAGATATCCTTGAAACCGAACACATAAAGCGCGCCGACAGATGGGTCGAGCGCATCGGCAACGCCCTGCTTGATCGCAGAAGGTGTTTCGCCCCATGCCACTGGCGTCGGGTTCGCGCCGACCATGCGGTAGTATTGCTGCAACATCGCAGAGCCCGGCACGCGGAATTTCACGCCGCTCAGGTCAGATGGGAGCAGAACCGGACCGGCACCGCCAGCGCGTACAGCCACAACGCGTGGATCAATGTTGATATAGAGCAACGGCTTGAAACCAGCAGCCTCGACCTTTGGGTTCACTTCGCTGGCCCAGACGTCGGAATGCACCAAATTGGTGAAACGCTGGTTAGAGCCGCAAAGATACGGCAGGTTGATCAGGTCTGTGACAGGCGCAAATGGCGCAAAGTTCGAGATCGAGTGCTGCGCTGCCTGAATAGTGCCAGACTGCACCTTCTGGACCAACTCACCACCGGCACCCAACTGGCCGCCCGGTGCGATCTTGACATAGACCTTGCCGTTCGTCGCGTTCTGGATGTTCTCTTTGAGGTCCAGCTGCATGATCGGATAGCTGCGGGTCGCGCCCAAAACATAGGCCGTGGCAATCGTCATGACATGCTCGGCCGCTTTCTCGCGGTCACTCTCTTCGCTGGCTGTCTGGGCTGCGGCCTCGGAGGACCACAGGGTCCCTGCGGCGCCTGCGACCAATGCAGCCGTAAAGCTGCCCGTGCCTGCGAGTTTCAAGAAATTGCGGCGCTCGGCCGACTTCAGGTCGTCTTTATGGTTTTCCAATGTGTGTCCTCCCTGGACGCTTTTGCTCCGCCTATTTTTTGGCAGCAGCTTCCTTTTTTAAGATCGCGATAACAAACAACACGGCTACCGCTGACAACAGCAGCATCTCCCCCACATCGTTTAGAAAAGCGGCATTCGCAGCAGAGCCAAGCCCCACATTCACTGCAAAAATCACGAATAGAATAATCGCTCCATATAGCGGCATGACGCGTATCCTCCCGATAGCTTCGCCGAATCTTACCCCATGTAAGCCTTTACTTTTACAAAATGCAAGCCTTTACATTTTATCATTTCAGTTATGCCTTTGCCCTTTGCCCTGCGAAACGTTACAGAATAGAAAAAAGCGATCGGACGAAAATGAACTTCAAACGCCCCACACCAACGCTGCATGACGTCGCCCTTAAGGCGGGCGTTTCGACGGCGACCGTGTCGCGCTGCGTGAACTTTCCCGATCGTGTCAACACCCGCACGCGCGAAAAAGTCATGAATGCAATCAATGACTTGGACTATTCTCCGAACTTCGGGGCCAAGGCGATGGCAGCGCGCCGCACCAACACCATCGGCGCCATTATCCCCACGATGGAAAATGCGATTTTCGCCCGCGGCCTTCAGGCGTTCCAAGAGGCCTTACGACTGCACGGCTATACAATGCTTGTTGCGAGCACATCTTACCGCCCCGAAATTGAAGAAGAGCAAATTCGTGCGCTTGTCGGTCGTGGCGCGGATGCCTTGCTGCTCATCGGGCATGACCGCGACCCCGAGATTTACAAGTTTCTTGAAAGGCAGGGTGTTCCAGCGCTTGTGGTCTGGGCCTATGACCCCACTGAAACGCGCCCCTCTGTCGGCTTTAACAACCGTGCCGCGATGACGGAAATGGCTGCAGAGGTTCTCCGATTAGGCCATAGAAACATCGCGCTCATCTCCGCAAATACCGAACAAAACGACAGGGCGCGCGCCCGACTGGTTGGCATTCAAGATGCGATGGCCGACGCGGGGCAAGACCCCGCCGACCTGCAAGTGATTGAAACCGCTTATGGGATCGAAAACGGCGCGATTGCCTTTGAACAGATCATGACCGCTGGGCGCAGGCCAACGGCTGTATTTTGCGGCAATGATGTCTTGGCTGTCGGCGCGTTGCGCTCTGCCAGAGAATTGGGGATTGCGGTCCCAGACGACGTTTCCATCATCGGATTTGACGATATCGAACTGGCACAAGTGGCTGACCCGCCGCTGACGACCGTGCATGTGCCGCATCGGGCCATGGGCCAGCGCGCCGCGCTTGCGCTTATTGGACTGCTCCAAAACGGCGAGCCGCTGCACGCAATCGAAGTCTTCGCCAAACCCGTATTTCGCGGGACGCTCGCAGCCGCAAAAACCGCCCAGTAACGGCCCCCTGCCCGCTTTATCTGCGGGTCTGCTGCTATTGCAGCATCTCAAACACAGCGTCGCGATCGGAGAGCACCAGCAAAAGAGCGAGGTCATCGGGCTCAACGAGGTCCAGTATCGCTTTGACGCCCGCAGAGGGGGAACTTGCAGGCAGGATTTGACTGGCGGGAAAGCCCGCAGCGATTGCCAAGTCCCTGATCAAGGTCGGGGTTTCGCCCAATTTGCGCCCTCGTAAATAGTCCGCTATCTCGGCAGTGACGATAAGATCGGGCCGGAATTGCAGCGCGGTCGCCGTGACCTCGTCAATCACCTCGTCAGAATGATCGCCCGGTTGGCTGATCATCAAAAAACGCCGCTTCGCGGGCATCGATGCCGTCGCCTCGCAGACGGCCGCAATCGAGTGGGCGTTGTGAGCGAAGTCAACGATCACGCGCGCGCCGTTGTGGTTGAATTCATTAAACCTGCCGGGGTTGTTCTTGAGGTCGGAGACAAAGCTGGATAGCCCCGACCGGATCACCTCAGGCGCGATGCCAAGGGTGGTGCACGCGCAGATCGCCGCAAGCACGTTGCGGGTATTGTGTTTCGCCGCGCCTGACAGCGTGATTGGCACGTCTCTCAGAGGAATCGTCCATGTCTCCGCAGCCCCCGACCAAAAGACCAGCGCCTCGTTTTGGACATACGCGCAGGCCTGCCCAAGGGCGCGGGCTTGAACAATCTGGGGCGAGGCCGGATCAAGAGAGAACCAGCAGATCGCCGCTGTCACGTCCTTGGACGCGGCAACAAGATGTGGATCGTCGGCGTTCAACACTAAAACGCCCCCCGCCGACAAAGTCCGCGCCACTGCAAATTTGGCCTGCGCCATGTCTGTCAGCGTCGTGATGCCATAATCGCCCAAGTGGTCCTTGGCGATATTGGTCACGACGGCCACAGTCGCCCGACGGGTTGCCAAACCACGGCGCAAGATGCCGCCGCGCGCCACTTCCAGACAGGCGAGTTGCATACGGCTGTCGCGCAAAATCATCCGCGCGCCCGCAGGACCAGAATAGTCGCCACGGTCGAGAATATCATCCCCGACTTGCACCATATCCGTCGAGGTCTGCCCAACAACATGCCCCGCCGCGCGTGCAATCGCCGCGCAAAGGCGGGTCGTCGTCGTCTTCCCGTTGGTGCCCGTGATGAAGGCCAGCGGCACGTCATGCAAATCCGCCCAAGCCACGGCCTCTGGTGCGGGCAACTCCGCGATGGGCCACGTCCACGAGCCGGCCCCGTGACCGATTGAAATCTCGTCATCATCGACAAGGATATCGACGTCATGAGCTGCTGCCGCTTGGATCAACGCTATCATGGCGGGGTTCGCCTCGCGCGCCATGACCGCCCTTAAATCAGCGATCATAGCCTCAAACGCTTGAGGTGTCGCGCCCAAGAGGTCAGCCGCGCAGAAATGCCAAATCGTTTGGACAGCGAAAACAGCCGCATAGAGCTGATCTTGCGGCGCCGATATTGCCAACGTCGCACCACCATCGAACACACGAGAAGCGATCTTTTCGTCCTGCCAGCCTAGTGCATCCAACACATGGCGCGCATGAGTGTGCCATAGCGCCAACACGCGCTCTGGGTCGATATCCTCGACATAGATATCCACCACGGCCCCTGTCCGGTCCCATAACATGCCGGGCCCTGTCAGTCGCCTGACAGGATCAATCCGGATGTGGTCGGCCTGCGCCCAGTGGATATCAAGTGCGTTTTCAAGCGCTTCTGTGCTGTTCATATGGTGGACCTTCGTTCAATCGCCGTCTTCGACGTCGCTACGGGCCAGCCTAACGCCACGCCCGTCGCGGACCATGCTGATGTCGCTGTCGCCAAGCTCTTCAAACGGCGAAGGCACGAGGTTGACGACCGCTGCGGGTGCGGGCTTAGTGGTTTGGTTGGGCGCGTTGAAATAGATGATCTGCTTCCAACAGCGCGCGCTGTTATCGCCAAACACAATCACAAGGTCGCCCGCTTTCGCCATATTCAAGCTGGCGGCAACGGCGTCTTCTTCGTCGGGAATCACCGTGATCTGCTCTGCCGGAACACCATGCGAGAGCAACGCCGCCTCGAAAAGCCGCGGGATTTCATCGTGACCGCGCCTGCGCCTGTTATCGTCAGCCTTGCAGATAAAGTGGTCAAAATGACCCGCGAGCGTGCGCGCCGCGTCAACCACATCTGAATCGCGGCGATCACCGGGGATCGAGACCACGACAATCCGCTTGCCCTTGACATCCAGACGATCCGCAAGTCCCGCCATCGCACTCATCGCGGCAGGGTTATGGCCATAGTCGAGGATCACCTTGAAGGGGTGCTCGTCAAACACGTTCATCCGACCCGGTGCCTGAAAATAACTGGTGTCAAACGTGCGCAGACCGTGGCGGATATTGTCCAGATCGACATCAAAGCTATAGGCCATCGCCGCCGCGAACATCGCATTTTGAACGTTGTGGATGGCCTTGCCCTCAAGCGTCGCAGGGATCAAATGGGACCACAAAACGGGCATGTGCATCCCGTTATCATACATCGTCAGCATATCACCACTCATGCCCGGCTCTAGCACAATCGCCTTGCCCCCAGCCTTGATATGCTCCTTCACCAGCACATGGCTCGGGTTCACAGTGACGTAGCAGATCGAGTCCACATCCGCATAGTCGGCCATTTTCAGACAATTGATATCATCGGCGTTCAGCACCACAGTCTGCGTCGCACTCTCAATAACCACGCGCTTGACGACGGCCAATTGCTCGACCGTTTCAATACCGCCTAGCCCGATATGATCGGCCGTCACATTCAGACAGGCCGCGACGTCAGAATGCTGGTAGCCAAGACCGCTGCGCACAAGGCCACCGCGGGCAGTTTCCATCACGGCAAAATCAACCGTCGGGTCACGCAACACCATCTGTGCCGAGGTCGGGCCAGTCATGTCGCCTTTGACGCTCAGCTTGCCATCAACGTAGACACCATCCGTCGATGTCATGCCAACGACCTTGCCGCTGGTTTTCATGATATGGGCCAACATCCGCGAGGTGGTCGTTTTGCCGTTCGTGCCCGTGATTGCCGCAATCGGGATGCGGCTCTTCTGGCCCTGCGGAAAGAGCATGTCGATCACTTTGCCCGCAACATCACGCGGCTCGCCCTCTGATGGGGAGACGTGCATGCGAAAGCCTGGCGCTGCGTTGACTTCGACAATCGCGCCACCGATTTCCTTGTAGGATTGGGTGATGTTATCGATCAAAAAGTCGACGCCCCCGACATCAAGACCGACGGCCATAATGGCCCGCTCCGCCATATCGCGGTTGTCGGGGTGGACAACGTCGGTCAGGTCAATCGCCGTCCCGCCTGTGGACAGGTTGGCCGTCGAGCGCAGATAAAAGACCTCTCCATCGGCCAAAATGGTATCAACCGTATGCCCTGCCTCGGCGATCAGACGATTGGCCTGATTGTCGATTTCCAACATCGTCAGCACCTTTTGGTGCCCGATACCACGGCGCGGGTCCAAGTTTACGATATCGACCAATTCCGCAATCGTGTGCTTGCCATCGCCCACAACGTGACCCGGAACGCGCTTGGCAACCGCGACCAGTTTGTTATTCACAACCAGCATCCTGTGGTCAAAACCTGTCACAAAGCTCTCGACCAGAATCGCGGAACTCTTGGAATGCAGCTTCGCTTCGGCAAAGCCAGCCTCCACGTCCGCATCTTTGGTCAGATTGATCGACACACCGCGCCCGTGATTGGCATCCAACGGCTTAAGCACAACAGGAAAGCCGATCTTATGCGCCGCCTGAACCGCCTCGCTGGCGCTATAAACAATGCGCTGCTTTGGGACAGGCAGACCAAGGTCGTTAAGCAGGTTATGCGTGTCTTCTTTGTCGCAGGAAATTTCCACGGCGATATGTTTGGTCTGTGACGTGATGGTTGCCTGAATCCGCTGTTGATATTTGCCGTGGCCAAATTGCACGAGCGAATTCTCGTTCAGCCTGATCCACGGGATGTCGCGGTCCTGCGCAGCCTTGACCAATGATCCCGTCGAAGGGCCGAATTCCTTGCGTTGCGCATGCAGCACAAAGCGGCGCAACTCAGCTGTCCAGTCAAATGCGGCATCGTTCTCAAAGCCTGCTTGGCGCTGCAAATCCTCTGGCAGAAGATGCATCAAGAGCCGCAAGGCAAGGTCGCCTGCCGCCAAGCCGACATCGCGCTGGCGGTAAGCATAGACCATATTGTAGTGCCCAAGCTTGCCCGTCCCGCGCGTGCGCCCGAAGGTGACATCGGTGCCCGCGACATTCTGGACCTCAATGGCGCAATGCTCCAGAATATGGCCCATCCAAGTGCCCTCATCCTCCCGCAGCCGCCGCAAAAAGCCGCCCGCCTCGCCATACGAACAGCCGTGATCCGAAAGCCCCGGCAAGGCCGCAATCAGCCCTTCGACAAAGTCGGTCCCGATTTTCGAAGAGGGCCAGTCCTCCAAAACTCCCAGATCAATGACGTGCCGGATGACCGGAAAACTTGCCCAAACATTTGGACCGACGAAGACATTGGTTGAGACAATTTTCAAATGGTGACCTCTTTGATTGGGTATATTCTGCGCCTTTGCAGCCTTTAGGTTTCTGATCACTCGGGCGACGGATCGCCCAAATGCTCTGGCGGCGGATAACCGATGCGCGCCTTGAGATCATAACGGCACCCTTCGCCCAAGACGTCAAGGCGCAGCCCGATCAGGCTCAGCGCCTCGCCCGGCTTGGCGTCCCACATAGACGAATGGGTCAATTGGCCCGCATCAACGACCGTGACCGTGCCGCTGCCGACGACCTCCAACACGTTGTCGGGGCCGATAAAGGCGGCGGTGTCCTCGTCGATCCCCAGCCCGATCAGAAACGGATTGAAGGAAGACGCCGTGAGCAACCGCCCCAGCCGGTTGCGCTGGGTAAAATGTTGATCGATAATGACCGCATTGGTCAACCCGATCCCCGGGGCCAACGTGACCGTCCCTTCGGCAGGGGACTCGTTGCCCTGCCCGCCCGCGACCATATGCTCAGACATGATAGATGCGCCCGCCGAAGTGCCTGCGACCGGCACACCTGCCGCATTCTGGCGTCTGATCTTGGTGACCAAAAGCGTCCCGCCCAGAATGGCCGACAGCCGCAACTGGTTTCCGCCCGTGATAAAGATCCCCGTGGCCCGATCCAGCATCTCGAAGAATTCAGGATTTTCGCAATCCAAGCGGCGCGTAATCGGCAGGAAATCAACCTTCCCTGCGCCAAGGTTAGAGAAGATGCGGTTGTAGTCCTCCCCTGTCTCGCTCAGCATGGAAGCCGTTGGAATCACGACGATATAAGCGTCTTTCCCACCAGACAGCTCTACAAATTTACGATGAATTTGCATTTCCTTGACGCGGTCTTCACCGCCGCCGATCGGAATGATAAATCCACGGCCACTTTCAACGGCCAATGACGCTGGACACATTTACTTAATTCATCCCTTGATTGATTTTCGAGCCAAGTTTGACGCAATTAGCCCGCACCATAGGGCATCCTTGAAGGAATGGTAACCAGCCTAAATCACATGCCACCAGCCAATCGCGAATGAAAGACCTATCAGGGCGATTTATGTGGCCTGCGGTGCGATGACGCGCGTGCAAACTGCGGGCATGTGTCTGCCCACAGTCTCCTCACAACGGCCAAACCAACAAGATCGTCGGTAGTCCGACAGCAACCACAATCACCTCAAGCAAGAGGCCCATGCGCCAGTAATCCCCGAAACGATAACCGCCCGGACCAAGAATAATCGTGTTATTCTTATGGCCTATGGGGGTTAAAAACGCACATGACGCGGCAACTGCGACGGCCATAAGCCATGCGTCCAGATCGGTATTGGTCGCGGCGGCCATGCCGATTGCAATCGGTGCTGCGATCAAGGCGGTGGCGACGTTGTTCAGGAAATCCGACAGGGTCATTGTCACGACCATGAGCGCCAAAAGCGAGACCCACACAGGAAAGCCTTCTGTAATCGACAAGATGCGTGTCGCGATAAGCTCGGCACCGCCGGATTTCTCAAACGCTTCGGCGAGCGGGATCAGGCTGGCCAAAAGAACGATCACTTTCCATTCGACCGAACCGTAGACCTCGTTTCCCGAAACCAGACCAACCGCAATCAGCGCAATCACCGCCGCGGAAAGGGCAACCGGCAAAGAGACCCAGCCGACAACAGCCGCTGCAATCGCACCGAGGAAAATCGCGATGGACATCCCCGCTTTGGACCGTTGCACCATGGGTGTCTGGCGCCCTTCGAGTGGCAAAACCCAAAAAAAGGCCGCCGCAGCCGCGTTGCGGTCTGCCTCGCCCAACAGCAAAAGAACATCCCCCGGCTTGATGGGAAGCAGCCGCACCCGATCGGTAAACCGCGTCCCGTTGCGCGAAACGCCCAGCAGCGTCACCGAGTGTAAATAAAGCAGCTTGAGACCACGCGCTGTTCGCCCCGCAATGCGCGCACCTTCGGGCACAATCGCCTCCGTGAGGGTCAACCCGCCGGATGTGACGCCACCGCTGTGCTTTTCCGATCCAGAAAACTCCAACACCGTTTTGCCCATGAAGGTTTCGATCGCCTTCGGTTCGCCCTCGACCACCACAAAGTCGCCGGGCCGAATGTCTTGTCGCGCCGCATATCCAGGCAACCTTTTGCCACCACGCACAAGCCCCAGAATATGAACGTCATGTTCGTCCGCAAGCGGGTATAGACCCGCGACATTTGCGGTGTCCTCGCTCGATTTTTCGCTCACACGCAGTTCCGCGATATAACGCCCTTCGGCAAATGCGGTTTCTTGTTCGGCGGCACCTTCGCGCGTGGGCAAGAACCGCCAACCAACCAAGGCGACAAAAGCAATGCCGACGATGGACACCGTCAGACCGACGGGCGCAAAATCGAACATCCCAAAGGGCTCACCCAGCGCATCCTGCCGATAGGCAGCGATCACAATATTGGGCGGCGTGCCGATTAGCGTTATCATCCCGCCAAGAATTGTCGCAAAGGACAGCGGCATGAGCGAGAGGCTCACCGCGCGCTTGGCCTTTGTCGCTGTGTCGATATCCAGCGGCATCAGCAAGGCAAGCGCTGCGACGTTGTTGATCACCGCAGACAAGCCCGCGCTGACAATGGCCATCACCGCGATATGCAACGGCAAGGGGCGCTCTGAATCGAGTAGGCGCGCCGCAAGCTTTTCAATCGCCCCCGAGCCGACAAGTGCGCGCGACACAATCAGCACCAAAGCGATAATTGCCACCGCAGAATGTACAAACCCCGAAAAGACATCCTCTTTGGGCACCAGCCCTAAAATGGACGCAAGGACCAGCGCGCCGAATGCAACCAGATCATAGCGGATACGCCCCCAGACCAGCAGCACAAAGAGTACCACGAAAATTCCAATGATCATCGTTTGGTCGGATTGCATTTTATGATCAGGTCTCCATGTTCGGGTCCAATACCCTTAACACAGTGTCCCACGATTTGTCCGCAAATGCGAAGCCGATCTTTCTTGGGTGTGTGACGCAGCCGGGGCCGTCAGCAAGATTGCGACGCCTGACCGCGCGCCAAACCCTCCCGGTTCGCAGCGACGGTCCCGCGAAAATTCGGCGTATCCTGCGACAGAATATGACCTGAGACCCCCGCAAAGCAGGTGCAATTCACGCCGTCCAAATTGGATTTACAATAGTCCAGTTCCTGAGCTTTGGTCGCGACCTCAATTGCCGTCGCATCGGTGCTCCCGCTTCTGGACACAATAGGTGGAAACAGCGATCCAACCGCAAGAACGACCACGACCCCCACGATCAAATAAGCAGGAAGCGAGTATTCGCCAAACATAGCATTCTCCAGAACAAGATCCGTCGAATTTACCCTAGCAATTAGCCCGCTTCCTACAAGTTATTGATAATTAAAACTTTACTCTAATTATCTCTGAACCGTTGTCCCCTAAGACAGAACCTTGGCTTGTTCACGCAGAACAAACTTCTGGATTTTGCCCGTGGATGTTCTGGGAATATCCATGAACACGAACTGCCCCGGCACCTTATAGGGCGCAATCTGGTCGCGGCACCATGCCTTGAGCGCCGCCGCGTCGGCCTCGTGACCTGCGGCAAGCTCGAGAAAGGCGCAGGGCGTTTCGCCCCATTTGTCGTGCGGCATCGCGACGACAGCGGCCACGGCCACGGCAGGGTGCCGATAAAGCGCCTCTTCGACCTCGATCGAGGAGATATTCTCGCCGCCCGAAATGATCACATCCTTGGAGCGATCCTTAAGCTGGATATAGCCGTCGGGGTGCATCACACCCAGATCGCCAGAGTGGAACCAGCCGCCCTCAAAAGCCTCAAGCGTAGACTTTGGATTGCGGAAATATCCCTTCATCACCACGTTGCCGCGGAACATGACTTCGCCCATGGTTTTGCCGTCGCGCGGCACGGGGATCATCGTTTCAGGGTCCATAACGTCGAGCCCTTCCAGCGGCAGGTAGCGCACGCCCTGACGGGATTTGAGCGCCGCTTGCTCGGCTGGCGGCAGATCCGACCAAGACGCATGCCAGTCGTTCACGACCGCAGGACCATAGGTTTCGGTCAGCCCATAAAGGTGGGTCACGTCAAAGCCCGCGGTTTTCATATCGGCCAACAGCTTTTCAGGTGGCGGGGCTGCTGCGGTAAAGAACTGCACTGTGTGATCCAGATCCCGTTTGACCGTGTCAGGCGCAGAAATCATCAGCGACATGACGATCGGCGCGCCGCAAAGATGGGTGACGCCTTCGTCTGCCAGCGCGTTCCAGATCGGCTCGGCGCGCACTTGGCGCAGGCAAACATGGGTGCCGATGATCGCGGACATCGTCCAAGGGAAACACCAGCCGTTGCAGTGGAACATAGGCAAGGTCCACAGGTAGATCGCATGTTTTTGCATGGACGAGGTGAGCGCATTGCCCTGCGCCAGAAGGTAGGCGCCACGGTGATGCGATACCACGCCCTTGGGATCACCCGTTGTGCCAGAGGTATAGTTGATCGAGATGGCGTCCCATTCGTCTTCGGGCATCAGCCACGCAAAATCCGGATCGCCGCCCGCCAGATAGGCCTCATAATCGACAGCATCTGTCGGCGTTTGTGGCCCGTCAAATTCGGGATCATCATATTGGATCACGACCGGTTTGACCGAGGCCAACGCAAGTGCCTCTTGCATCAAGGGCATAAACTCGCGGTCAACGATCACAATCCGGGCAAGCGCATGGTCAAGCTGGAACGCGATGATCGCCGCATCCAGACGGGTGTTGATCGAATGCAGAACCCCGCCGCTCATCGGCACGCCGTAATGGCATTCCAGCATCGCAGGTGTGTTTGCCAACAGCGCCGAGACCGTATCACCGCGCCCGATACCGCTTTGCGCCAGCGCCGAAGCAAGCCTGCGGGAGCGTGCATAAAACGCGGCATAGCTGCGCCGCAGTGCCCCGTGCACCATCGCGGTGTGATTGGGGAAAACGCTGGCCGCGCGCGCTAGAAAGGTCAGTGGAGTCAGCGGCTGGTAGTTTGCCGGATTGCGATCCAGACCCGTGTTGTAAGGGTTCGTGCTCATGAGATCAGATGTCCTTCCACTGAGGCGCGCGCTTGGCGATAAAGGCTCCGATACCTTCTTCGGCATCGCGGGCAAGCATATTGTCGACCATGACCTGCGAGGCATAATCATAGGCTTCCGCCAAAGTCATTTCGCGTTGCGCATAGAACGCCCCCTTGCCCGTGGCCAAAGTCATCGAGGACTTGGACGCGATTTTGCGGGCCATGGTCATGGTCGCATCGCGCAGGTCGTCGGGAGCCACGGCGCGGTTGACCAAGCCGATCTCGGCCGCACGGTCCGCCGACGTCATATCGCCTGTCAGCAGCATTTCCATCGCATGTTTGGCCGATACGTTCCGCGACAGCGCCACCATCGGCGTCGAGCAGAACAGACCGATATGCACGCCAGGCGTGCTGAATTGCGCTGTGTCTGCCGCAATGGCAAGATCGCAGCTTGCCACCAATTGGCAGCCAGCCGCCGTGGCGATGCCTGTCACTTCGGCAATAACGGGCTTGGGGCAGTTCACGATGCCCTGCATGACGCCCGAACACTGGGTCATGACCTTTGTAAAATAGGCCCTGCCCCGATCCTCACCCGCACGACCAGCGGTCATTTCCTTCAGATCGTGACCCGCGCAAAAGGCGGGACCGTTCGCCGCCAGAATGATCACCCTGACTGACGGGTTTGTGCCTGCTTCGGCAAAGGCCGCGCCCAAGGTCGCCAGCATCGCCTCGGACAAGGCATTGCGCCGCCCGCTGTCATTGAGCGTCAGGCGCAAAATGCCGTCGCTGTCCAGATCGCTCATTAGAATGTCACTCTTTTGCACGGATCATACCCTCTTTCGGCGTTACAGAATGTTGATTTCCACACTATCGGCCAGTGTATTGGCAATAAAGCAATAGCGGTGCGCTCGGTCTTGCATTTGCTCCAATTCAGCAGGTTCGACGTCAAAGCCTGTATCAAAACGCACCACAGGATGCAGATCAATGCGGGTCACCGACATCTGGCCTTTGGCGTTCTTGCCAAGGTGGGCTTCGGCATAGTCGTGATAGCTGGCGACGGGCCAGCCTACTTTGGCCGACAAGGCCAAAAACGTCATCATGTGGCAGCTCGACAAGGCCGACGCGAGGGCCTGTTCGGGATTGGTGTTCTCGGCCTTGCCGCCCCAATCGGGGGCGGCATCCACCTGTACGTCATAGCTGTTGTTATAACGTACTGTGTGTTCGGCAGAGTATTTCCCCGGCTGCAAAGCTGGCTCGGCACGCTGCCA
The DNA here is from genome assembly GCA_029252195.1 of Yoonia sp. Lineage (GTDB taxonomy): Bacteria > Pseudomonadota > Alphaproteobacteria > Rhodobacterales > Rhodobacteraceae > Yoonia. Next base: position 4,713 of record JAQXBV010000043.1, on the reverse strand, counting down.
GTGCAGCTCAATTGCAAGATCGGACATAGTCTTTAGCCTCTCTGGTAACGGGGCGCTTAAGCGGCCGCGATTTTCTTTTTCGGGTCGTAGAAAGGACGCTCCACGACGGTGGCATGCATTGTGCCCTCATTGGTCACAACTTCAACTTCGGTGCCCAGTTCGGTGAACTCTGCCGAGACCATCGCCAAGGCGATGTTCTGCTCCATGCGGGGCGAATAGATCGCCGATGTCACTTTGCCGATCGTAGCGCCATTCTTGTTGATCTGCCAGAACGTCGTGTTCGGGCCTTTCAGCGGGTCGCAATCGATGATCAAACCGACCTGTTTGCGGGTCACACCCTGCTCTTGAATTCGGCGCAGCGCAGCTTTGCCGATAAACTCGGCGTCGATATCGAGGTTCACAAGACGGTCAAGGCCAAGCTCATAGGGGTTGGTCTTGATATCGGCGTCCGCATGATACGACAGCATCCCGCCTTCGATACGGCGAATGGACGAGGTGTGACCAGGCTTGAGGCCGAAGGGTGCGCCCGCCGCCATGATCCGCTCCCAAAGGGCATCGCCATGGGCGCTGTCGCGCAGATAGATTTCATAGCCAAGCTCGCTGGACCACCCAGTGCGGGAGATCAAGAGAGGAATACCGTCGAGTTCAAGCTCACGCAGCCAGTAATATTTCAGGTCCATGATGCTGTCACCAAAGAGCGCCTGCATGATTTCGCCCGACTTTGGGCCCTGCAACTGCAACGGGGACACATCAGGCTCGCCGATGGTCACATCAAGGCCGGAATGCACGGCAACGCCCTGCGCCCAAAGCAGGATGTCGCTGTCTGCTAGTGAAATCCAGAAATGGTTCTCGGCCAGACGCAGCATGATCGGGTCATTGAGAATGCAGCCTTCGGCATTGGTGATCAGCACATATTTGCACTGGCCAACGGCCATCTTGGACAAATCGCGCGGTGTGAGCATTTGCGCGAATTTTGCAGCGTCCGGTCCGGTGATCTCAACCTGACGCTCGACGGCCACGTCGCACAGGATCGCATCGTTTACGAGGTTCCAGAAGTTCTGCTCGGGATTGCCAAAATCGCGTGGGATATACATGTGGTTATAAACCGAAAACCCCTTGGCGCCCCAACGGACGGTCGCGTTGAAATAAGGAGATTTGCGGATTTGTGTGCCGAAGCCGAAGTCGTCTGCTTTCATGGTGTCTCTCGCCCTTTGTTGCCAGCAGCCAGTCCGGCTGCAGAATGTCTGAATATGGCGGTAATCTAGCGGCAGACCGCACCTCGCAGCAGACCTAAAAACTGCCATTGCCAGACCAAACGGACCAAAGAGTCGTCGTTAAAAAGACCGTTTGGACCCATCAGCCTGCGGGACCTCTTTGGTGACCAGCTTGGTCAGGTTCGGCAGGGCCGTTTTGACACTGCGCGTGACGATGTAGGTCATATAGCGGTCGATCGCGAGGTCTGCCGAAAGCATCTCATCCATCAAGGCCTGAAACGCCGCGAGGGTCGGGCAAATGACCTTCATGACGTAATCCGTGCCGCCCCCCGTTGCGATGCATTCGGTGATCGCATCGTGTTTCATCACGAAAACTTCGAAACGGTCAAAGTCAGCTTTGCGGTGATGGGTCAGCGACACGGTCACGACGACTTGGGTGAATGTGCAGACCTGCTCTAACGCAATTTCGGCGCGGTAGCCGCGGATCAGACCAGCCGCCTTCAACCGGTCCAAGCGCGCCCAGCAGGGTGTCGGTGAAATATTCACCAACTCGGCAAGCTTGGTTTTGCTCAATTGGCCATGCTGCTGCACCGCTGAAAGAATGCGGATATCTGTCCCATCAAGGCCGACCTTTTTCATGCGCTCATAACCTTCACCGCCGCCGCATCGCTATGTGCGGGTTGCTTCATGGCCCCCCTGATAGAGCGCGGGCGCAGATTATGCGACTGATTTTGCGACAATCTGCTTCCGACGCCAGTCACGACATTCCGTCTAAGCGTTATGCCATTCACGGTCCCCACGCTCATCTTTCACACGCGTCGGAAGGCCCATGGTATCGAGCAACGTGAAAAGCGGCTTGGGGTCAAGTTCTTCGACATTCACCATGACGCCTTTGTCATAAGTCCCATCCGCAATCAGCATCGCCATCGCAACGGGCGGAACGCCAGCCGTGTAGGAAATGCCTTGGCTGCCAACCTCGTTATAGGCGTCTTTGTGGTCGGCAACATTGTAAACAAAGACTTCAACGTCATGCCCGTCCTTCTTGCCCTTCACCAGATCCCCGATACAGGTTTTGCCCGTGTAATTGGGTGCAAGGCTGGATGGATCGGGCAACACGGCCTTGACCAGTTTGAGCGGCACGACCGCTTGGCCTTCGGCGGTCACAACAGGTTGCTCCGACAAGAGCCCGAGGTTTTGCAGGACGGTGAACACATTGATGTAATGGTCGCCAAAGCCCATCCAGAACCGGATATCGGCTTGCGGGTAATTCGCCGCCAGCGAATGCACCTCGTCATGGCCGGACATATAGGCCTTTTGTTTGCCCACAACGGGCAAATCCCATTCACGGCCTACTTCGAACATCTTGTTTTCTTGCCAAGCGCCCTGCTGCCAGCTGTAAACTGTGCCCGTGAACTCTCGGAAGTTGATCTCTGGGTCGAAATTCGTCGAGAAATACTTGCCGTGGCTGCCTGCATTGATGTCAACGATGTCGATCGATGTGACCTCATCCATAAACCCGTCGATGGCAAAGCGCGCAAAGGCATTGACCATGCCCGGATCAAACCCGGCCCCCAAAATCGCAGTGACGCCAGCCTTGGCACAGGCCTCGCGCCGCTTCCATTCGTAGTTGCCATACCACGGTGGAGTTTCGCAGACCTTGGACGGGTCTTCGTGGATCGCGGTGTCGATATATGCGGCACCGGTCTGGATGCAGGCCTCAAGCACGGTCATATTCACAAAGGGCGAGCCTACGTTGATCACAATCTGCGCGCCCAGCTTGGTGATCAGCGCCGCAACCGCCGCGGTGTCCATCGCATCAAGCGCCGCGGTGTCCATCGCATCAAGCGCATGGGCCTCAAACACACCGTCCTGTTTCATCGCTGACTTGTCATGCACGCTTTGCAGGATCGCGTCGCATTTCGACACAGTCCTACTTGCAATATGCAAATCGCCCAGAACATCGTTATTTTGCGCGCATTTATGCGCCACGACCTGTGCGACGCCACCCGCGCCAATGATAAGAGCGTTGCGTTTCATATATCAAATAGACCTCATTGCGTTGTGTTAAGACAGGGCTGCGACGAAATCGTCATAGCCGAATTCGCGCACCAACCGTATTGTACCATCCAATTCGCGGATCGCGATGCTTGGCATCTTGACCCCGTTGAACCAGTTCTTCTTGACCATTGTATAGCCAGCAGCGTCTTGAAACGAAAGCCGGTCCCCCGCCTTAAGCGGCGCGTCAAAGTGGAATTCGCCAAAAATATCGCCCGCAAGGCAGGATTTGCCGCAGATCATCCACGCATGCGGACCTGTATCAGGAGAGACTTTTGCAGGCTCGCGGTAAATCAGCAAATCAAGCATATGCGCCTCGATGGAGCTGTCGACAATGGCCAGGTTCTTCCCGTTATAGAGAGTGTCCAGTACCGTGACTTCCAGCGTCGCGGCACCCGTGATCGCGGCCTCTCCGGGCTCAAGGTAGATCTGCACACCGTAAGTGCGCGCAAAATCCTTCAGCCGCGCGGCCAGAAGCGCCAGCGGATAGTCTTCGCCAGTGAAGTGGATACCGCCGCCAAGGCTGATCCAGTCCATGTCATGGATGATCGCGCCAAAGCGGTCTTCGATCAGGGTCAGCATCTCGTCAAAGCGGGCGAAATCATCATTTTCGCAGTTATTATGGAACATGAGCCCGCTGATCTGATCGGCCACTGCTGCGATCTTGACGGGATCGTGTTCACCCAGACGGCTAAACGGGCGGGACGGATCGGCAAGGTCGAATTCGGATGTCGACACCCCTGGATTGACGCGCAACCCGCGGACATGCCCCTTTGACGCATCGGCGAATTTGGTCAGCTGCCCGATAGAATTGAAGATGATCTTATCCGAACAGGCCAAAACTTCCGCGATTTCCGCGTCAGAATAGGCAACCGAATAGGCATGGGTTTCGCCGCCGAATTTCTCGTGACCCAAGCGGACCTCGTACAAAGACGACGAGGTCGAACCGTCCATATACTGCGCCATAAAGTCAAAGACCGACCATGTGGCAAAGCATTTGAGCGCGAGCAAACACTTTACCCCCGACGCATTGCGCAGCCACGCGATTTTGTCGAGATTCGTCTGCAAATTAGATTTGTCGATGAGATAATAGGGCGTCTGCAAATCCAAAACCTTCTCTACGTCGCGCGTTGGGGCCTGTGCCAGCAAAGCGGCGGCCTATTCGTGGGTACATAGGGCCTCTTACAGAACAGGTCCGGACTTCGAAAGGGGCACAGTGGCCAAAACTTACCCGTCAGCGGCGTCAGCTTTGCGCAGACCAATGCCCTGCATAATCGCGAACGATGCCCTGTGCATCTACCTTGATTTGCGCTGTGATCCCGGTCTTGGACCTGTCACGCTTTCGTGCCGCCCCCGGTGCTCGTTTAAGCCACCTTTCGTTCGAAGGCGACAGGGCTTTTCCAGCCCAGAGCTGAGTGGCGGCGTCGCGGATTGTAGGAGCGGT
>JAQXBV010000042.1 GCA_029252195.1 Yoonia sp. | reverse complement strand
GCTTCTACAATCCGCGACGCCGCCACTCAGCTCTGGGCTGGAAAAGCCCTGTCGCCTTCGAACGAAAGGTGGCTTAAACGAGCACCGGGGGCGGCACGAAAGCGTGACAGGTCCACTTTGCCATATCTGATCTCCCTCGTGTTGAAGGCCAGCAGACTACAAATTGCAGCTTACGTCAGTGTCCGAATTTCGGGGATTACCGGTCGCCAATAAACCTTACGGAGCACCATCCGCAAAATCATCTTCATCATTCATGCGTATTGTCGAACAACACTCTGGATTGAGGTCCTTAAGTCCGTCGAGGCCCAGTGTTAGATAGGGGTCGGTGAGGTCTTTTCTCTAACCTCATATGTGAAAGCACTTTCGAAAAGCTCCATGTCAGCAAGCAAAGGCCCTTCATCGCGACAAATGAAACTCTCTTTCATGCATCCAGAACGCATGATCGAAGATAGAAATATTGATACGGACTTCAGACCAAAATTTGAATGCGTCACAGAGGTTAACGCCATGCAGTCCAAAAGTGGTGTTCATTACCTCATGGCAGAAAGATGTTCATGACGACTCAACATCGGCATAAAAAATGGCCCCTCAGGACCATTCTTTGAACATGTGTGTCTACAGCAGGGTGGTTAGCCGTTCCAAGTACGGACAGGGCCGCAGTCCATGTGCACGAAGTTAGACCCGGGATAGCGGCCAACGCCACCGGCGGCACATGATTGTGCAGCACGGGTTATCTGGGATGTGGACCTGCTATTCAGGCGCAGGTCGGCGGCTTGGCCGCGCATGTGTAAAGAGTTGCGCGCAACGCCACCAGACTGGCTGCGCAACATCGCATTTGTTTTTGGCGAGCGGTAGCCGGACAACAGCATATAAGGCTCGTTCACGTCCATCAGATTGTGCGCAGCGGCCATAATGTCGATTGTGCGGGTATCCATTTGAACCGCGTCACCAGTGCGCCAGTCGCGCATGAACAGGTTAATTTCGCGGATGGCCTCCGCAAGATACTGCCCTTCGATCCAATAGATTGTATCGAGGCGTTCGCCGGTACGGCCCGAAAACATGGAGATCCGACGCACATCTCCGCCACCGCGTAAAAAGCCTGCTGCGCTTGAGTAAGTTGGGGCTGCGGTGACCACAGTCGCTGCGAATGCACCAAGAAGACCTCGTCGAGTCATGCCCGTGGAGTTGAGTTTTGTCATTTGATTCACGCTAGTCCCGTCGCTCAGAATGATCGCCTGCCAGCGAATTTGCAATCTCGTCCCCAGATGCACTGACCTTATTACATAGATCGATTCGTCGACCAAGCCCTGTTTGGGGCCTGTATGGTTAACAAGGGGGAAATCGGCGGGTTTTTGCGCAAATTTTCAGTATGTTCCGAGGTGTTGCAGAATTGCTTGTGCGCATGGGCAACAACTTTGCTGCATCGCGCGTCTTGGCGGCATTGTGAATGGACAAGCAGCAGACAGGTTATGAAGAGTGGCGTTACGCGAGGGATTTGCATGATTTCTGCGCGAAAAAATGTTCTGCTGGGGGATCTATGGTCTTATTTTTACACTCTCGTTTTTTACGGCTCATGTTGGTTGCGAGCCTCTTTTTTGCGGCAACTGCACCTTCTGTCCAGGCGCAGGTTACAGCGTTTCGTCAGGCCGTGGCCGATGCCGCGTCCCGTGACGAAGACTTGGCGGAGTTTTACCGCGCGCGTGATTTCCAAGGGATTTGGAGTGGATCCGGCGATTCTGCGCGGCGCAATGCGCTGCTATCCGCCTTTTCGGAAGCTGCCCAACACGGTTTGCCCGCCGCACGCTATGACTCCAATGCGTTGATGAACCGTCTGCGCGCGGCGGCGACCCCAGAAGAGCAGGGCCGTATGGAGGTCGAGTTAAGCCGTTTGTTCATGCAATATGCGCGCGATATCCAAACAGGCGTATTGGTGCCAAGTGCGGTTGTCCCAGAGATCAAACGCGAAGTACCTTATCGGTCGCGTTTGGGTACGTTGCAGGCGTTTGCACAGTCCAATCCTGCCGGTTTCTTGCGGTCTTTGCCGCCAAGCTCACCTGAATATACACGATTGATGCGTGAAAAGCTGCGCCTTGAGCGGATGCTCGGTGCAGGTGGTTGGGGCCCCGCTGTCGGTGGTGGCTCGTTGGCACCGGGGGATGCGGGGCAAAACGTTGTCGCCTTGCGCAACCGTTTGATTGCGACGGGCTTTCTTGATATGACGGCCACCCAAACTTATGATGCGGCGATCCAAGTGGCCGTGCAGCGCTTTCAACAGTCCCATGGGTTAACGGTTGATGGCGCTGTCGGCGCAGAGACATTGCGTCAGATCAACGTACCGATGCAGGAACGCCTGCAATCGGTCATCGTGGCCATGGAGCGGGAACGCTGGATCAACCGCCCTCGTGGGGAGCGCCATATCTGGGTGAATTTGACCGACTTTACTGCTGCGATTGTCGACAATGACCGCGTGACCTTCTCGACCCGCTCGGTTGTGGGGGCCAGTGAGTCTGACCGTCAAAGCCCCGAGTTCTCGGATGTGATGGAGTATATGGTCATTAACCCGAGTTGGTACGTCCCACGTTCTATTGTTACCAAAGAATATCTGCCGATGCTCAAGGCCAATCCCAATGCGGTGCGCCAGCTTGATATCACGGATAACAGTGGCCGTGTTGTCAGCCGTGGCTCGGTCAACTTCAGCAGTTACAACGAAAAAAACTTCCCGTTTTCCATGAGTCAGGGCCCGTCAGAGGGCAATGCGCTGGGGCTGGTCAAATTTATCTTTCCGAACAAGTACAACATCTATCTGCATGACACGCCGTCCAAGAGCCTCTTTGGCCGCGAGGTCCGCGCGTTTAGTCATGGGTGTATTCGCCTGAACGACCCGTTTGATTTTGCCTATGCGCTTTTGGCCAAGCAAACGTCTGATCCGAAGGGCCGTTTCCAGTCGTTGTTGACCACGGGCGCAGAGACGCGTGAAAACCTCGCGACCCCTGTGCCGGTGCATATCGTTTACCGCACAGCCTTCACCAATGTGACGGGCAGCTTGCAGTTTCGCCGCGACGTTTACGGACGTGACGCACAGATCTGGAACGCATTGGCCCGTGAAGGGGTAGCGGTGCGCGCCGTTCAGGGGTAAGTCTGTCCCCGTAATGATGGGGTCCGATGAGATGGCACAAACGGTCAAAGATATTGCAGCGGCGTTGGGGGCGAAAGCCTTTGGCGCCGTTGATCTTTTTATCACGGGATTGTCAGAGCCCGGTGCAGCTGGCCCCGACGATCTGGCGCTGGCGATGTCGCCCGCTTACGGCGCCGCACTCGCGCAGGGCAAGGCGCGCGCCGCAGTGGTTTGGGCGGGAGCTGACTGGCAGGCGCTCGGGCTTGAGGCGGCAATCGAGGCCCCGCGTGCACGCCTTGCCATGGCAGGGCTGACTCAGATGATGGACCAGCCGCCTTTGCACGCGCCGATCAGCCCGCATGCGGTGATTGATCCGTCCGCGACCATCGGGCGCGACGTGGCGATCGGGGCTTTTACGATCATTGGCGCGGATGTTGTCATCGGTGATCGGGCGCAGATCGCAAGTCATGTCAGCATCGCTGACGGCGTCACCTTGGGTGACGATGCGCAAATTGCTGCGGGTGTGCGGATCCAGCGTAGGGTGCGCCTTGGCGCACGCTGCCTGATCCAGCCCAATGTTGTGATCGGGGGCGATGGGTTCTCCTTTGTGACCGCCGCCCCCTCCAACGTCGAAATCGGGCGCAAAACACTGGGCAGGATTCCCTTTGAGGCTCCCAGCGACCCCAAGCAGTACCGTATTCACTCTCTGGGCGGCGTTGAGATTGGTGACGATGTCGAGATCGGGGCCAATAGCACCATTGACGCGGGCACCATTCGGGCAACCCGCATTGGTCATGGCACAAAGATAGATAATCTTGTGCAGGTGGGCCACAATGTCATCGTCGGCAGAGATTGCCTGCTTTGCGCACAGGCGGCGGTTGCGGGCTCTGCGGTCATTGGGGATCGCACGGTCTTGGGCGGCAAATCGGGGATTGGTGACAACCTCAAAATCGGCGCAGACTGCGTGATTGGCGGGGCTGCGATTGTGCTCTCCGATGTGGCGGCTGGCAGCTTTATGATGGGCTATCCCGCCCAGCCGATGCTGACCTACCGCGCCCGCGAACGCAGCCTGCGTCAGGCCGTTTTGCGTCACAAGCCTGTTTCAAAAGACGCCCAAAATGATTAGATCAAATTGGTGGAACATGGGACAACATTGATGAGCACCCAAGACAAGATAATCGCAATTCTCGCCGAGCAGGCTTTGCTTGCGCCGTCAGACGTGGGAGTGGATGACGCGCTAGAGGATCTGGGTATCGACAGTATGGCGCTTGTTGAGTGCATTTTCGCGATCGAAGAGGCCTTTGATATTTCGGTACCTTTCAATGCCAATGCCCCCCACAACGGAGAGTTTGACATCTCGACCGTCGCGTCGATCATTGCCGCCGTTGAGCGGCTGAAAGCGGAGTAAGCCTAACGTGACGCGCCGCGTTGTCATCACAGGGGCAGGGACGATCAACGCACTCGGCGGCGACGTGCCCGCTACTTTTGCCGCGATGAAAGAAGGGCGCTGTGGTATCGGCCCGCTGGAGATCCGCGATGTCGAACGTCTCTCGATCCAGATTGGCGGGCAGGTGAAGGGCTATGACGAACACAGCCATTTCAACCGTCAGCAGATCGCGCTTTATGACCGCTTCACCCAGTTCACGCTTTTGGCCGCCCGCGAGGCGCTGGCCCAATCCGGCCTGACCTTCACGGGCGCACTGGCCGATCACTCGGGCGTGATCCTCGGCACCTCTGGCGGTGGGCTGACAACCCAAGATGAGAATTACCGCACTGTTTATGAAGAAGGCAAAAATCGGGTGCACCCGTTTATCGTGCCCAAGCTGATGAACAATGCCGCCGTTTCTCAGGTCTCGATGGAATGGAACTTGCGCGGCCCGTCGTTCACCGTCTCGACCGCCTGCGCCTCATCCAATCACGCGATGGGACAGGCCTTTAATATGGTCCGCTCGGGCATGGCCACGGTGATGGTCACGGGTGGGTCGGAGAGTATGCTGTGCTTTGGCGGGATCAAAGCCTGGGAAGGGTTGCGGGTCATGTCCAAAGACGCCTGCCGCCCGTTCTCGGCCACCCGCAACGGCATGGTGCAGGGCGAGGGCGCCGGCGTTTTCGTCTTTGAAGACTATGCGCACGCGAAGGCACGCGGCGCCGAAATCCTCTGTGAAGTGGCAGGATTTGCGATGTCGTCGGACGCCTCCGACATCGTGATGCCCTCCAAGCAGGGGGCCGCGCGGGCGATTGCGGGGGCCTTGCGTGACGCCAGAATTGACCGTGCCGAGGTCGGCTATATCAATGCCCATGGCACCGGCACGGCGGCCAACGATAAGACGGAATGCGCTGCTGTAGCAGATGTCTTTGGGCCGCATGCGGATAAGCTGATGATCTCTTCGACCAAATCGATGCACGGCCATCTGATCGGCGGGACGGGCGCGGTCGAGCTTCTCGCGTGTATCATGGCGCTGCGTGAGGGCGTGATCGCCCCTACGATCGGTTATGAGGAACCTGACCCCGAATGCGCGCTTGATGTGGTGCCCAATGTGGCGCGTGATGCGGCGGTCGATGTGGTGCTGTCAAACGCCTTTGCATTTGGCGGGTTGAATGCGGTAATTGCCCTGCGCAAAATCTGACGCACGCCTTTGATCGGGCGTTCGAAAACCGCGGCAAAGAGCAATCCCGCAATGAGTGTCCCAGCCAACATCAGCGCCGCACGCCCTGCGCTGTCGGGCAAGGCTGCGTCAAAGAAATGCAACAGCGGATAATGCGTTACATAGAGTGAAAAGCTCCCGCCCGCGAGCCAGCGGATTGCCTTGGCGTCCGCGCGCGCGTGTGCGGTCAGGCGGGACATGCCGATGATGTGTGTGACTGTGAGTAGGCCCAAAAACCCGTTCCAGACGAACTCATCCGAGAAGCCGAAACTGGCGTTGAGGTTGATCCCGCCCAGCATGGCGGAACTGTCTTGGCTCAGGATCTGCGGTGCGTCTGCCCAGAGGAGAAGCGTGTAGGCCAGCGGTGCGCCAACCGCACAGATCAAGGCTCTCGGGTGCGACAGTGCTTCGAAACGACCGGATTTCAACCCGTACCACGCTGCAACGCCCATCAGCCATGCGGGCATCAAAAGCAGGATTGGCACGCCGATCAGATATGCAAGGCCGAGCAAGAGAACCACACGTTTTGCCCCTTGGGAAAAAACGGCCACGCCGAATATCGCGTAATAGGCAGCCTCAGACCTGAGCGACCAAAGCGGGCCATTCGTGCCAAGGCGTAAGCGGCCAAGGCTGCTGAATTCATTCGTGAATATGGCGCCATGGCCCAGCATTTCAGCCAAAGTCACAGGCGCATAAAACCCTTCTGGATAGGCATTCGGATCAAGCCGCGCCCCAAAGCTGTCGAGCAGAAAAGTTAAAACCAGCGCAGGGATCAGCACCGACCAAAGCCGCGTCAAACGGTTGAAGGCATATTCACCCGCCGCCGCATCTCTATCGGCGGCAAATGCGATGACGAGGCCAGAGACCTCGAAAAAAATCACAACAGCGTCGCTGCCGAGATTCAGGTCACGAAACCACTGGAATGCCCCGTTTGAAAACCGCGGATAGGCGAAATGCGAGAAGACGACCACAAAGGTCGCCATCACGCGCAAAACATCCAGCCAGAGAGAAAGCCCCTTGTTCATTGGGCTTCCACCTCTTTTTTCACCTGTTTTGGGCCGCGCAGCGCTTCCCAGCTTTCGACGAACGGATGCAACAAGGCCGCGCGCAGCGTTGGGTGCGGTTGCTCGATGCGGTTGCCATCTGCATCCGCGATCCCGAAGGTCAGCGCCTCTTGGCCATTGGTGACATACAGCGTGCCAAACATCCAATCCCAGAACGCAAAAACCTCGCCATAGTTCTTTTTAAAATGCTTTTTGTCGGAGGAATGATGGATATGATGCTGTGCGGGCGAGATAAAGATATGCTCCCACTTTGGCCCATACGACAGCCAGATATGGCTATGGCGCAGGTTGGAGCCAAGCATGTTAAAGATGACATATCCCGCGTTGGCCGACCCGATCGTCAGCAGGTCAATATGACCCATGACGGCAAAGAGAATGACCGCTTGGGCGGCGCCGACGATGACGGCCACGATGATCGTTTGTAAGATACGGAAAAGCGGGTGCACGCGGGCGACAGTCAGCGGCGTCAACACCTCGGCGGAGTGGTGCACGGCGTGGAACGGCCAAAGGGCAGGGTGTTCGTGGTGGATATAATGTGCCCAATATTTGCAGAAATCGAGCGTCAGGATCATAATGACGGTGGCAATCGCGCTGCGCGTCCATGAGAATTCGGCAGGCACATAGGGTTGTGGCGAGAGGCTCACAAAGAGGTTGAGCAACGACGAGGGGACGAGCGGCGCAAAGCTGACGGCGGCAAAAAATCCGCCGACGGCCAGTACGGCGTTAAACAAGAAAATCTTGATGTCCAAGATGTTGGATTTGTGCCGATAGACAGCGGCGGGCAAAAGCCACGTCAGAAAGCTTTCCGGTCTACCGCGCCAGATCCAGATCCCAAAGGCCATCAGCACCGTGACCGCAAGATAAAGCAGCGCGAGGCGCGAATCCAAATCCCAGAAATACTGGGCAACGGCGGCCGAAATACTGTTCAGAATATCCATAGTATGCCTCAAATCATCACTGCTTTGTCGCGGTTCTAGCAACAGATTATGGACGAAACATGGCGAGGATCGTGTATTTCTGCGCGCATCGGGCACAAAAAAGCCGCCCAAAGCGCGTGCTTGGGCGGCCAATCAGAGTTTTCGCAGATTACTCACCCGAGGCCGCGTAGCCTGCGGTGAAACCTGACAAGGAGATCGTCAAAACGACTTCTTGATCCGGGGCCGCTGCGGGCACCATGCGCATGGTCGCCGTATTGCCGCGCTTGAACTGCTCAACTTCGGCTGGGGTAAAGCCCACGCGCGCCACACAGCCTGCCCGGTTGCAGAAGGTGAAAGGGTAGCGGCGCGGTGCCGAAGCATCGACCGTGATTTGCAACTGCTCTGTCAATAGCGTTTCCAATGGCACAACAATTGTCGCACCAGCAGCCGCTTTGCCACCATTTGGTAGCGGGAACATGCTGAATTCAGCGACGGAATTTCCATCCGCGTCATTGAGCAATTGGTACATCTGGCACGGGTCAACTTCACCTTCTTCAGCCTTCAGGCAGCGCAGCGCCCAATCTCCGAAGGTTTCACGCACAAAAGGTGCGCCCACAGGAGTTTGCTCTGTCGTTGCGGTCCCGTCGGCCACTTCGGTGCCCATGCTGAGATCTGCGGGCGCTTCCGCAGCGGGTGCCTCTGTCGCAGCGTCTGCTGCGGGGGCAGCTGTTTCTTGCGCTGACACTGTGGTCGCGGCGGCCAGCATGGCTGCGAGAATAAAGGGTTTAAACGAATGCAACATAAGTGTTTTCCTAAGTTTTGGTTATAGCGATTTACCATTGGACGCAGGACATGTCAGTGGAAAAATAAGCCCATCGAGCGAGGTTTCGCCAATCACATGAGACGTAAGCACAAATAGAAAAAGGGCCCCTAAGGACCCTTTTTCGACTTCTCCCTATCGGACTTGGCCGACTATTTGACTACACGCTAAGCAATGCGCGACTGTCCGTCAACAGCAAATAAACTGAACAAGTTCATAAACTTGAGGTTCAGATGAAAAAGACCGTGCCCGAAGGCACGGCAAGTCTGACAGGGAGGAACGATCAAGCGCTGGGGGACATGTCAGTGCCTGACCGTGCGATTAGACTCGCATGGAAATGTTAAAAAAGTATTTTGTTCCAAAGATTTTTCGTAAAAAAAGGGCCGAAAATGGCAGATGATATCTTTATACCGCTGCTACTCCAAAATCCGAAAGTTCTCGTGGGTTATGACGCGGAAGTTGTCTGACACCTTGTCGCGGAATTTGGTCCATTCATGCGGGATGGTTTCGCGCATGAATGCGA
>JAQXBV010000041.1 GCA_029252195.1 Yoonia sp. | reverse complement strand
GGGCATCCGTCGCCAAAGACTGTTCAGCACCGCCTGCGTCTATCTGGCGGCCAGCCTAGGTAGACTCTAACAAGGCGGTTTACGCCATATTTCGGGTGTGATGCGCAATCGCCTCATCTACATCATCGTAGTATGTCAGCTTGCCGTTTTCCAGAACAGCGCCCGCATCGCACAGCTCGCGGATCTGCCCCATGCCATGGGAGACGACAACAGCCCCCGCATGCTCCATCCGCGCGCGAAACACCTCCGAGCTTTTCTTGCGGAACGTCGCATCGCCCACCGATGTGACCTCATCCACCAGATAGGTATCAAACGGCACCGCCATCGAGATGCCAAACGCCAGACGCGATTTCATCCCCGAGGAATAGGTCCGGAACGGCAGGTCGAAATGCCCCCCCAAACCGGCAAAGTCGCGGACAAAATCCACCAGCTCGTCCGTGTCCACCGCATAGATGCGGGCCATGAAACGGGCATTCTGTGCGCCTGACAACTCGCCGTGAAACGATCCCGCAAACCCCACCGGCCAAGAGATCGACCCGTCCGAGACAATCTGCCCTTCAGTGGGGTCCATGGTGCCGGCAATCATCTTGAGCAAGGTAGATTTGCCAGCACCATTACGCCCCAGCAACCCCACCGAGCGGCCCGTGGGGAAAACCACATTGATATGGTCCGCAACCACTTTGCGCTGACCGCCCAGATGGAAAACTTTGGTCAGGTTACGAAATTTAATCATCTGCCAGCCCTTTTAGCACCTTCTTAGCGGCGGTCCCGCAGGGAATAGATCACCAGCGCCATGATCGACCACGCCATAAACATAAACAGCGCAAACAGGCCCAGAATGGTCAGGCGCTGCGGAAACAGCGACCGCTCGGCCAGGGTCGGCTGGATGTGGGCCGCCAGATAGCGGGTCTGGCGCCGCGCCTCGGCCAGTGACGCATCGCGCGCGGCCAGAGAAGACACATAGGTCTGCTCGGCAAATTCGCGGTCCACGATCAGGCGCTCGTACTCGCCGACCAGCGTGGAGAAGGTGTTGGACGCTTCGTTCTCGGAGCTGCTGGTGATGCCGCGCTTGCGCTGCTCGGCGTCGATCCGCTTCTGGATCACATCGACCCGGCGTTCGGCATTCAAAATCCGCGGGTCAGATCCCTGACTGGTCTCGCGCAGCAGGTCCAGCTCGATCAGGGCTTCGGCCAGCTGGGCCTGCAAAGTCCCCAGCAAACCTGCCTGTGTCTGCAAATCCGCCGTGGGGTCCACCAACCGGTTTTCGTTGCGAAACCGCGTGATCGCCTCGCGCGCAGCCTTCAGCCGCTCTACGGCTGTGTCCAGCTCTTCACTGGCATAGCGCACCGCATCCGCGCGCGCCACCGCGCTCAGCTCGTTGATCATCGCCGAGCTTTCGGCGTAGATCTCCCTCGAAATCAGCTGGGCATCATCCGGATCAAAGGCCAGAACCCGCACTTCCATCAAGCCACTGCCGCTGTCGTAATAGATCCGCACCATATCTGACCAATAGCTGATCAGATCCTCGATTGTGCCATCCTCGTCATAGGCAAAAACCGGATCAAAAGACGGTTTGGACCACAGGCTGCGCAGATCCAGCCGCTCATCCAGCAACGACACCATTTTCTGGCTCTGGATATATTCATACAAGATATCCGTGTCCGAAGAAGACGACCCCGACAGCGCGGTGATGCCACCCAGCAACTCCATGGTCGAGCCGACCTCTTCCTTGCGCACCGAAAACCCCACCGTCGAGGCAAACTGGTCCGCTGCGACAACCCACAAATAAAAGGCCAGCGCACAAACGGGCAGCAGCACCACGGCGCCCATACTCATCAGTGTTGTGATATGACGCCGGCGGGGGCGTGCGGGACGTGCAGACGGGGCAATCCCGTTGGCCCGCACAGCAGCAGGAGCAGCGGGTGCACCAGAGGATGCTGTACCATTTGTTCCAATTTCTGCCACGGGGTGCCCTCTATGCTTTTCTTGTCTTGCCGGATACTTTGATCTCTTGAGGCTTTAACCATACACCCTGTTCAGTTTGAATACCAAAGCATAGATGAGATCGCGCATTTAACCGAATTACGTTATGCTATAGACCCGCCAACACCAAACAAAGGCGTCAGATGTCCTCTTCACCCCTGCCCCTCGAGAGAAACACGTTGCACCGCACCAAACGCCCGTTCGCCAGCCTGCGCACGATCGCGGCACTGGTCCTGCGCGAGATGGCAACAACCTATGGCCGCTCGCCCGGGGGCTATCTTTGGGCCGTGTTAGAGCCTGTTGCGGGGATTGCATTGCTCACGCTGATTTTTTCGGCCGGCTTCCGCTCCCCTGCTCTGGGCACAAGTTTTCCGCTGTTCTATGCCACGGGCATGCTGCCGTTTTTGATGTACACCGATGTGTCCGGCAAGGTGGCGCTGTCAATTTTGTTCTCCAAACCGCTGCTGGCCTATCCGGCGGTGAGCTATCTGGATGCCATTCTGGCGCGGTTTCTGGTGAATATGCTAACCCAGCTCCTGGTCGCCTATGTCCTGCTGTTCGGGATTATGATCATTTTCGAGCCACAGGTTGTGCCCGATTACCCCACAATTGTTCTGGGTTTCGCGCTGGCCGCCATTCTGGCGCTGGGGGTTGGCACCCTGAACTGTTATCTCTTCATCCGCTTTCCGGTCTGGCAGCGGGCATGGTCCATACTGATGCGGCCCATGTTCATCATCTCGTGCATCTTCTTCCTGTTTGAATCCATCCCCGAAACCTATCGCGATGTCCTCTGGTACAATCCGCTGGTTCATATTATCGGCATGATGCGGCGCGGGTTTTATGCCAATTATGACGGCACTTATATCTCGTCTATGTATGTGATTGGCCTGTCGATGATGTGCATGATGATCGGGCTCTTGTTGTTGCACCGCGGGCACCGCGAGCTGATCAACGACGGATAAGGCTTAACAAGTGTAAAACTGGACCTGTCGCGGTTTAGTGCCGCCCCAAGTGCTCGTTTAAGCCACCTTTCGTTCGAAGGCGACAGGGCTTTTCCAGCCCAGTGCTGAGTGGCGGCGTCGCGGATTGTAGAAGCCGTTGATGTATTCGAAGATGGCCATCTCAGCCTGCCTGCGGGTGTCCCATGTATGTCGCCAGATTAGCTCTGCTTTGATCGTGTTGAAGAACGTCTCAACCGCCGCATTATCATAGCAATTTCCTTTGCCGCTAAATATCGCAAAAAGACCGGACGCGCCCATGTACATCATGGCAATGGGTCGCTTGGGGCCGCATGCCAAAATTGCCCCAAGGCCCCGATGCCGGACCGTTGTGATCCATCGTATCTCTTGTCCCTGCGCATTGTGGTGCAGGCGCTCATCACCTGGGGATCACATCAAAGTGCGTGATTGGCATGTTCACAGGTTTAAACTTGGAAAAGGAGCCCTATCTGATGTAAGAAAGCAGTGACCGAAAGGAAAAAAGATGGCCATTTCACCACTGACACTTACAAAAATTGACCCAGTTTGGGAGCGAATTTGTGATGAGGCGACAAAGGTCGTCGCATCCGAACCGCTCATGGGCGGGATGGTCCATAGCAGCATTCTTCATCATGACACCCTTGAGGCCGCGCTGGCGTACCGGATCGCGATGAAGCTATCATCGGCGGAGATGTCAGAGCAGATTTTGCGCGAAATTTCTGATGATGCCTTTGCGTCGGACACCTCACTTGCCAACGCGGCGCGCGCGGATCTCGTGGCTATCCTAGATCGGGATCCAGCCTGCCTTCGTCTCATTCAACCGTTCTTGTTCTTCAAGGGGTTCCAAGCCATTCAAGCCTATCGCTTGGGGCATTGGCTGTGGCATCAGGGCCGCCACGATCTGGCATATTTTGTCCAAATGCGCGTCAGCGAAGTGTTTGGTGTCGATATTCATCCCGCCGCGAAGATTGGCAAAGGGATCATGATTGATCACGCCCATTCTATCGTTATTGGCGAAACTGCGGTGGTTGGTGACAATGTCTCGATGTTGCATTCCGTCACGCTTGGCGGCACGGGTAAAGAGCACGATGATCGCCATCCGAAGATCGAAAGCGGTGTGTTGATCGGAGCAGGTGCCAAAGTGCTTGGCAATATCACCATTGGGCATTGCAGTCGCATCGCTGCGGGCTCTGTCGTCCTTCAGGCTGTGCCGCCGATGAAAACAGTCGCGGGCGTTCCTGCGCGGATCGTGGGCGAGGCAGGCTGCGCGCAGCCGTCCATGACGATGGACCAAATCCTGCACGAGAAGTAAATTCCCATGCGGCAACGAAAAAGGCCGGGCGATTTGCCCGGCCTTTTTGTTTGGATATACCTGCAGTTAAGCAAGCATTGTCATCGGGTTCTCAAGGTTGTCCTTGATCGCGTTGAGCAAGTTCGCCCCAAGTGCCCCATCAATCACACGGTGATCGACGGACAATGTGGTGGACATGACGGTCCCGACAGTCAATTCGCCATCAGCCCCGACAATCGGCTTTTTCACGCCAGCACCCACGGCCAAGATGGCCGAATGTGGCGGGTTGATGATCGCATCAAAGTTGTCGATGCCGAACATGCCGAGGTTGGAAATCGCGAAGCTTCCGCCTTGGTATTCATGCAGCGCAAGCTTGCGGTCGCGGGCACGGGTTGCGAGGTCTTTCATCTCCGACGACAGGGCAGAGAGTGATTTCATCTCTGAATCGCGCAAGACTGGAGTGAACAAGCCGCCCTCAATCGCCACGGCCACAGCCACATCGGATTTGGTGAACTTCAGCGTGCGATCACCTGCCCAAACGGCGTTGGCTTCTGGCACTTGCTGGAGGGCTAACGCACAGGCCTTGATGATGAAATCGTTGACCGAGAGTTTCACGCCACGGCCTTCGAGTTGCTTGTTAAGCTGCGCGCGGAACTTCATCAACGCATCAAGGTTGATGTCGCGGCGCAGGTAGAAGTGCGGCACGGATTGCTTAGCCTCTGTCAGGCGGGCCGCAATCGTTTTGCGCATCCCGTCGAGTTTGACCTCCTCAAAAGGACGATCACTGTACATTTTGATGACAGCGTCCGTGGACGGGCCAGCCGCCATGGAAGCCGCTGCAGCAGGAGCAGACGCCGCGGCAGGGGCCGCTGCAGCAGCCTTAGGTGCAGCCGTTGCATTCTCAACGTCAGCTTTCACGATACGACCATGCGGACCAGAGCCTGCAATTGCGGCGAGGTCCAGACCTTTATCGGCTGCAATGCGGCGAGCCAATGGTGTCGCAAAAATGCGGTTGCCGTCTTTTGCGACAGGTGCCGCTAGGGCAGGGCTAGTGGCAGCAGGTGAAGCTTCTGCCTTTGGGGCCGCAGCAGCAGGCGCCGCGGAGGTCGCACCTATGTCAGAGGCGCTTTCGCCGTCTTCCAATAATACGGCGATGACGGCGTTCACTTTCACGCCTTCAGTGCCTTCCGCGATGACGATCTTACCGATGACGCCTTCGTCAACAGCTTCGAACTCCATCGTGGCTTTGTCGGTCTCAATCTCGGCGAGAATGTCACCAGAGGAGACAGTGTCGCCCTCTTTGACGTGCCATTTCGCCAATGTGCCTTCTTCCATCGTTGGGGAAAGGGCGGGCATCAGGATTTCTGTTGGCATGCTCTTATCTCCTTAACGGTAAGTTACTTTTTTGCAGGCGTCGACGACTTCATCAGCAGTCAAAAGTGCGTGCTTTTCAAGGTTGGCGGCATATGGCATCGGAACGTCCTTACCAGTGCAGACAATCACTGGCGCGTCGAGGTAGTCAAACGCCTCTTGCATGATCACGGAACTGATATAGCCACCGACGGAGCCCTGTGGCCAGCCTTCTTCAACTGTCACGCAGCGGTTGGTTTTGCGCACGGACGCCAGAATGGTTTCAGTATCCATCGGACGGATCGAACGCAAGTTGATGACCTCTGCCGAGATACCATCTTCCGCCAGCTTATCCGCTGCAGCCAAGGCGTAGGTCATGCCAATCCCGAAGGTGACGATTGTCACGTCAGAGCCTTCGCGCTCGATCTTCGCCTTGCCGAATGGAATCGTGAAGTCTTCAACGTCTGGCACGTCGAACGTTTTGCCATACATGATCTCGTTTTCGAGGAAGATCACAGGGTTGTTGTCGCGGATCGCGGTCTTCATCAGACCTTTTGCATCGGCGGCAGAATACGGCATCACAACCTTCAAGCCCGGAATCTGCATATACCAAGCTGCATAGTCTTGAGAGTGCTGCGCACCTACGCGGGCAGCCGCGCCGTTTGGACCACGAAACACCATAGGAGCGCCCATCTGACCGCCAGACATATAAAGTGTCTTGGCCGCAGAATTGATAATGTGATCAACGGCTTGCATGGCGAAGTTAAATGTCATGAACTCTACAATCGGGCGCAGGCCCGCCATCGCGGAACCAACAGCGATACCCGCAAAACCATGCTCGGTGATTGGGGTGTCCACAACGCGCTTGGGACCAAACTCGTCAAGCATACCCTGCGAAATCTTATAAGCACCTTGGTATTCGCCGACCTCTTCACCCATCATGTAGACAGTCTCGTCGCGGCGCATTTCCTCGGACATGGCTTCGCGCAGCGCTTCACGCACGGTCATCTGCTTCATCTTTGTGCCTTCAGCCCAATCGGGGCTTTGGGGAACGGATGTTGAAACAGGCGCTTTGGCCTCGGCAGGGGCCTTTGCCGCAGCTGGGCTGGCAGCTTCGACAGGCGCAGCCGCGACAGCTGCAGAGGCGTCTTCGCCGTCCTCAAGCAACACAGCAATCGCCGTGTTGACTTTGACGCCTTCGGTGCCGGCTGCGATCAGGATCTTGCCGATCACGCCCTCGTCGACCGCTTCAAACTCCATCGTCGCTTTGTCGGTTTCGATCTCGGCCAGAATGTCACCGCTTGAGACGGTATCACCTTCTTTGACCAACCATTTTGCCAGCGTGCCTTCTTCCATTGTGGGGGAGAGTGCGGGCATCAGAATTTCAATAGCCATGTGTCTTAACCCCTTACTGGTCTGCGTAGATGTCTGTCCAAAGCTCTGACAAATCAGGCTCTGGGCTGGTTTTCGAGAATTCAGCACTCTCGTTCACGATGGCTTTGATCTCTTTATCAATCGCCTTGAGGTCGTCCTCGGTGGCGTGCTTCCCCGTCAAAAGCATATCGCGGATTTGCTCGATCGGATCGCGCTCGTCTTTCATCTTTTGAACTTCTTCACGTGTGCGGTATTTCGCAGGGTCAGACATGGAGTGCCCGCGGTAACGGTATGTTTTCACTTCCAAAATGTAAGGGCCTTTGCCAGCACGGCAATGTGCAACCGCACGCTCGCCTGCTTCTTTGACGGCCAGAACATCCATGCCGTCCACTTCTTCGCCCGGAATGCCGTAAGCCGCGCCGCGCTCCCAAAGAGAAGGGGACTTGGTTGAACGTTTGACGCTCATACCCATCGCATATTGGTTGTTTTCAATGACGAAGACGACGGGCAAATCCCAAAGCTCGGCCATGTTGTAGGTCTCGTAAACCTGACCTTGGTTCGCGGCACCGTCACCAAAATAGGCAAACGTCACACGGCCATTGCCCAAGTACTTGTCCGCAAACGCAAGGCCTGCACCCAGTGGCACCTGTGCGGCAACAATGCCGTGGCCGCCGTAGAAATGCTTCTCTTTCGAGAACATGTGCATCGAGCCGCCTTTGCCTTTCGAATAACCGCCGGTCCGGCCCGTCAGTTCGGCCATCACGCCCTTCGGGTCCATGCCGCAAGCCAACATGTGACCGTGATCGCGGTATGATGTGACGCGCTTGTCGCCTTCCTCTGCTGCGGCCTCAAGACCCACAACAACGGCCTCTTGGCCGATATAAAGGTGACAGAAACCACCGATCAGACCCATGCCATATAACTGGCCCGCTTTCTCTTCAAAGCGCCGGATCAACAGCATTTCACGGTAATGTCCCATTAGCTCTTCAGCTGAGACGTTCGGTTTGGCATCTGCCTTTTTGGCTGACATGCATTTCCTCCAGCGCGAAAGTAAATTTAGTTTAGTATTAAACTATCTCTACACCAGCGGAGCAGGAATTGCGAGAGCCAATCTTACCTCAAGTCAACCGGCACATGCATAGCTGCGTTTCACTTAGCGGATAACGATTTCATCAGACCGGATCAGGCCCAGCACATCGCGGGCTTGCTGGTCGAGCAGATCCAGATCGAGATAGCTGTCAGACAGGCGGTGCGTCAGATTCTCCATCTGAGCGACCTCCATCTCTACCTTTGCCAGCTCCTCTTCGAGGGCTTTTTTCTCGGCCAAAATCTCGATCCGACGAAACACGCCGTAATCACCCTGCACAGCGGCAAAGGTGAAATAGAGCCCCAGCAACAGGGCCCCGCCGACATAAAGGAGTGTGCCCATCGCCGGGCGGTTTTGACGGATCATTGCTTTGCCTCACTACCACCTCTTACGGGTGGTTGGTGATAAGAATCGCACATTTGATTCGCCTTGTGAATCCCCAATCTTCAGAAACACCAACGAAAAAGGCAAAACCTTCGTTTATGCGACGGACGCCGCGTAGATTTCGTCGATTGTCTCAGCAAGCGTTGCATTGAACTCGGCATCACTTTGCTGGGCCGACAGACCTTCGGTTAATGCGCGCGAGAAACTGGCGATGATCCCTGTGTTTTGGGCGAGCCGGTCATTGGCCTCTTGGCGCGCGTAACCGCCAGAGAGCGCCACAACGCGCAACACGCGCGGATGATTGACGCAAGGGGCGTAGACATTGGCCACCTCCGGCAGGGTCAGTTTGAGCGTGACATGGCTGTCGGCGGGCAGTGCGTCGAGCTGTTCCATGAGGGCCGCCAGCAAGAGCTTTTCGGCCGCGGCCTTATCCGCCATCTTGATGTTGATTTCAGGCTCAATGATCGGCACCAGACCTGCGGCCCATATTTGTGCCGCGATTTCAAACTGTTGGGCGACAACGGTGGTAATCCCTTCGGCATTTGCCGCGTTGATCACAGACCGCATCTTGGTGCCAAACATGCCAGCCTTCACCGCGCGCGCCAAAAGCGTATCAAGCCCGTCAATCGGCTTCATCAGCTGCACGCCGTCATGCTCGTCCATCAGCCCCTTGTCGACCTTGAGAAACGGCACGACGCGGTGATCTTCCCACAGGCTTTGCGCTGCTGGCTTGCCATCGATCTGGCGGTCCATCGTCATTTCAAACAGAATGGCGCCGACCACTTTGTCACCGGTAAATGCAGGTGCCTGCACGATCCGGCTGCGCATCTGGTGCATGAGCGCGAACATCTCGTCGTCATTGGCGTATGCGTCGCCATTGATCCCGTAAAGCGCCAGTGCCTTTGGCGTGGAGCCGCCACTTTGATCGAGCGCGGCGATAAAGCCTTTGCTGTTGCGAACTTGCTCTAACTGTGCTTGGTCGACCATATCAAAAGGCTCCTGTGACATCTGGTTAAGATGTTCATAGGAGCCTGATATTCTTTACACAATTCTGGTTACGCTACCGTTAGCGCAATCAAGCGTTGAGGGCCGCTACGCCGGGTAATTCCTTGCCTTCCATCCACTCAAGGAAGGCACCGCCAGCGGTCGAAATATAGGTAAAGTCCGCAGCCGCACCCGCTTGGTTGAGGGCTGCAACGGTATCGCCGCCACCCGCCACTGAAGTTAACTTGCCCGCTTTGGTCAGTTTTGCCGCCGCCAGTGCCGCCGCATTTGTCGCCGCATCAAAGGGCGCAATCTCGAAGGCCCCCATTGGGCCGTTCCAGATCAGGGTCTTGGCCTTGGCGAAAACGCCTTTGATATAGGCAACCGTCGCAGGGCCCGCGTCCAAGATCATTGCGTCGGCAGGGCAGGCGTCAGGGGCGACCGTTTCATGCGCGGCCCCCGCCTTAAACACGCGCGCCACAACAATATCGCGGGGCAGGATGATTTCGCAGCCCGCAGCCTCGGCCTTGGCCAGAATCTCGCGCGCTGTTTCGGCCAAATCATGCTCGCAAAGCGATTTGCCAACGTTGATGCCTTGGGCAGCCAAGAACGTATTCGCCATGCCGCCGCCAATCACCAGATGATCGACCTTACCGACAAGGTTGCCCAACAGATCAAGCTTGGTTGAAACTTTGGCGCCGCCCACCACGGCCACAACAGGCCGCTTGGGCGTGCCCAAAGCGGCCTCAAGCGCGCTGAGTTCCTCTTCCATCAAGCGACCCGCACAGGACGGGCGCAGCTTTGCAATCGCTTCGGTGCTGGCGTGCGCACGGTGCGCAGCAGAAAACGCGTCGTTCACATAGACATCACAGAGGGAGGCCAAACGCTTTGCAAACTCGGGGTCATTGGCCTCTTCACCGGGGTTAAAGCGCAGGTTTTCAAGCAACAAAACCTCGTCACCCTCCATTTCCTTCACCGCGTCGCGGTAATCACTATCGGCAAAGGTTACAGGCACACCCAATTCGTCGGCCACAAATGGCGCGATATGGATCAGGGACATTTCCTCGACGACTTTGCCCTTTGGACGACCGTAATGGGCCATCAAGATCACCTGACCGCCTGCGTCCTGAATGTCGTAAACCGTGTCAGCGATGCGGGAAATGCGGGTCATATCGGTGACCACCCCATCTTCCATCGGCACGTTGATATCCACGCGGACCAGCACGCGCTTGCCGTCGAGGTCCATATCGTCAAGTGTCTTCCAAGCCATTTTCATCTCCATGAGTGAAGGATTTGCCCCTTCATTGCGGCAGATGTGCGCGGGCGTCAACCTCGCCGCTTGGCAATCGCGGCTTTGCGCCATATGTAGCTGAGCAAAGCGATACCTAAAGGAGCCCAACATGGCCGATATTACAGATCCAGAAAACACAATCATCATGACGCTGAAAGACGGCGATGTGATCATCCAGTTGCTGCCGGATGTGGCACCAGCCCATACCGCACGGATGAAAGAACTGGCCCGTGCAGGCGCCTATGACAACGTGGCATTCCACCGCGTGATCGACGGCTTTATGGCGCAAACTGGCGACGTGCAGCACGCAAACATGGAAAAAGATTACAACCCAGGTCGTGCAGGCACTGGCGGTTCTGATATGGACGATCTGCCCGCAGAGTTCTCTAAAATCCCACACGCACGCGGTTCCTTGGGTGCTGCACGCTCTGCCAACCCGAACTCTGCCAACTCGCAGTTCTTCATCAACTTTAAAGACAACGATTTCCTGAACGGTCAATACACCGTTTATGGCAACGTGATCTCTGGTATGAAGCACGTCGATAACATTGCAAAAGGCGAGCCACCTGCGAACCCTGACCGTATGATCTCTGTGAAAGTTGCCGCAGATGTTTAAGCTGGCCGCTGTTCTGGCGCTTGTTGCAAGCCCTGTGCTGGCAACAGGCCTTGAGATCGATGTCGCAGGCGAGGCCAACGGCACGATCAAAATCGACCTTTTCGAAGATCTGGCACCGCTGCACGTCACACAGATCACGGCGATTGCCGCAGCTGGCGACTATGACGGTGTGGTGTTTCACCGTGTGATCGAAGGCTTCATGGCGCAAACGGGCGACGTGCAATTCGGCAAGGGCGAGGATACGTCCCGCGCAGGTATGGGCGGGTCTGACCTGCCCGATATCCCTGCCGAGTTCTCCGAGACACCCTTCGCGCGTGGCACCGTCGGAATGGCGCGCAGCCAAAGCCCGAATTCCGCGAACTCCCAGTTCTTCATCATGTTCGCGCCGGGTGACTTCTTGAACGGTCAATACACTGTCGTCGGCGAAGTCACCGAAGGCATGGATATTGTTGACCAAATCAAACTCGGCACAGGGGCCAATGGCGCCGTGATCGGTGCAGCCGACAAGATGGTCGCCTTGCGCGTTACCGAATAAATCCGGATCTGGCCCCTTTGCGGACTTGCGAAGGGGCCAATCATTTCGGCGCTTGACACCTTGCGCCGTGCCATGTCCCTTGCCGCCATGGAACGTAAACCCCAAATCGATACATTCGGCGCTTTGGCCCTGACTGGCTTTGCGCTTTTGCTGGCCTTCAACCAAGTTGTGATCAAGATTACCAATGGTGGGCTGCAACCGATTTTTTTTGCGGGGGTGCGCTCGGCGTGGGCCGTTGTGTGCATTTATCTCTGGATGCGGTTTCGCGGGATCCCGCTGCAATTCCCGCCCAGATCCGCCTTGTTCGGGATCATCACAGGCACGGTTTTTGCCTTTGAATTCATGTTCTTATTTATCGCTCTTGATCTTACTACCGTCGGGCGGTCCGGCGTGATCTTCTATTCCATGCCGCTGTGGATGGCGATTCTAGCGCATCTTTTTGTGGCTGGCGACAGGCTCACGACCCGCAAGGCCATAGGGCTTGGGTTTGAGATCACGGGTGTGGCTAGGGCGATCCTTGCGCGCGATAGTGGCGAGGCCAATCTCTGGGGCGATCTGGCCGCCTTGGGTGCCGCAATCGGCTGGGCGGTGACCGCCTTGCTTGCCAAAACGTCACCGCTCAACAAGGTGCGCCCCGAAATGCAACTGCTATGGCAAGTTGGCGTTTCCGCTCCGATCCTGCTGGTCGCTTCGATGTTTTACGGCGATCTGATCCGCGATCTGGCCCCGATCCATCTTTGGGGGTTGGCCTTCCAAATCATCGTGGTCGTCAGCGCGGGCTTTATTTTCTGGCTTTGGCTCTTGTCGATTTACCCCGCAAGCGGGGTGGCTTCGTTCAGCTTTTTGTCACCCGTCTTGAGCGTCGGCCTTGGCTGGCTCTTGTTGGGTGAAAAGGTCGGGCCGAACCTGATCGGCGCACTTGTCCTTGTGGCTGTTGGCATCATCCTGATTAACCGCCCCAAGCGCGTTAAGACAGCACATCCGTCATAATCCGCTGGTCCGCCGTCTGGTAAAACCCGACCTTTTTGCAAAAGCTGGCCAGCCGCGCATCGTCATCGACGCGCACCTGTAGCGCACGGATACCCGCCTGTCCAAGCGAGACAGCGACCGCATGGAGCACCTCCGTCCCGATCCCGCGATTGCGCACGGAGGGGCGGATAAACACCTCCTCAACCCAGCCGATCATCCCGCCAAACCGCACCGACCACCCGAATGTGACCAGCACATAGCCCAAAGGCGCCCGCTGTGGGCCAATGAGCCACACAGCCCCCAAAGGCGAGCCTTCGAGCAGCGGGGCGGCCACATTTGCCCGGTGCAGGTCATCGTATGCCAAGCCGCGCTCGTCGTGGTAGCGGGCCATGAACGACAAAAGCCGCTCGTCATCGGCAGGACCGCCAAGGTTGATTGCAGTGCTCATAAGCGGGCCAGTCTTTCTGTAAGAAGGGCAAAGAAACCCTCCGCATTCAGGCTGCCCATAAACAGCGCATTGGGTTTGCGGTCTGTGACGCGCCACCAATCGGCGACGGTCATGCCAAGGGTCAATTCGGACTGCGTTTCAATCTCGACATTCACATGACGACCCGTGAACAGGTCAGGCTTGATCAGATATGCAATCACGCAAGGATCGTGCAGGGGGGCCCCCTCGGAGCCGTATTTCTCTTTGTCGAACCGCTCAAAGAAATCCGTCCAGGCCGCCACCATATCACCAACTTTCGTGCCAAGCGCGCGGAAGGCATCCACACGGGCGCGGGTTGTCAGCGCCTTATGGGTCACATCAAGCGGCATCACCACGATCGGGACGCCAGAGGCAAAGACAATTTTGGCCGCATCAGGATCGACATAGATATTAAACTCGGCAGCAGGGGTGATATTGCCAACCTGAAAATAAGCGCCGCCCATCAGGACGATTTCCTGCACCTTATCGATAATATCGGGGGCCTTCTCAAAGGCCGTTGCGATATTGGTCAGCGGGCCAAGCGGGCAAAGGGTCACTGTGCCCGCCTCATGGGCGCGCAGGGTCTCAATAATGAAGTCCACACCATGCTGGCTTTGCAGCGGCATCGTCGGATCATCCATCTTTGGCCCGTCAAGCCCCGTCTTGCCATGCACATGCTCGGCCGTGACCAGCTTGCGCTTGAGCGGGGCGTCGCAGCCAGCAAAGACCAGCGTCTCAGGCATGCCTGCCAATTCGCACACGATCCGCGCATTCATCTGGGTCAGCGGCAGCGGCACATTGCCCGCAACAGCCGTGACACCCAAAACCGTGACCTCCTCAGGAGAGGCCAGCGCCAAAAGGATCGCAACCGCGTCGTCCTGACCGGGGTCGGTGTCGATAATGATCTTGCGTGGGGCCATAGTGCGCGTCCTTTCCTGCTCGCCCGCCACAGTGACGCGGGATCAGGGCAGGGGCAAGGGGTCAGACGCGCCCGTGGGCATCCAGCCGCGCATAGAGGCTTACCTCGTCCGCGATCCCCAATTCCAATGCGTAGATATAGGCATATGTCAGGAAAAAGCAGGCAGTGTCGATGTCATTGGTCCCGTCCGCCGCTTGGGTATAAAGCGCCACAAGCGCGCGACCGTCGTCGCGCGCATGTGCATCCAGAATGGCGTCGTTCAGATCGCTCATGTCTCTTGTTGGGCACGATGCTCTTCGACCTTGCCCGCAACCCAAGCGTGGAAGTTGTGAGTCGGTCCGTCCATCGCGGGGCTAAAGCGGCCGCCGTCAAAGAGCGGAGAATGGCGGCCCTTTTGCATACCCTCGACGACGAAGATGTCCTCTTCAAACACGGTCTTCCACAAATGGGCATTGCGGCTGCGCATATCTTCCGAGGTTTTCGGCTCTGCATAATAGAGGTGGATATGCTCGGTTGTGCTGCTCAATGTGTTTGGCTGCAACACGATCGAGAAGCAGTGATCGCGCTGCGCGCCGAGCAGGACGTTGGGATAAATCGCCACATATTCGGCACCCGTATTCCACTTGTCATCCAAGTCTTTAAAGTCAGGAAAAACCGCGTCATCAGGGCCTTTGAGCTGCTTGTAAACCAGTGTGCCTTGGCCCGAATATTTGTTCGGTTCCTGAATGTGGTAATGGTCTTCGAGACGGGAATAGCTGTTGAGGCCAGGGTGCACCCAAGGCAAATGATAGCTCTCGCAATAGTTCTCGACGGCGAGCTTCCAGTTGGTTTTGACCTCAAGATCAAAGCAGCTATCGGCGCCGCCGTGATACATCGGCTGATCAAACTCTTTCCAGCGCTCCAGAAGATCAGCGTGGACAACCTCAAACGGATCGGCCTTGCCGTCGACGTTGATAAAGACCGTGTCGAAATAGATATGCGAGCGGACCTCAATCAGGCCCAGATCATCCTTGTTGATCGCCTCATGCGTATTGAACCCCGCACCGCCGACGTGGGGCGTGCTGACAAGCTTGCCCGCTGTCGAGTAGCACCAAGAGTGATAGGGGCAGCGGATCGCGCCCTCGATCTTTTTGGGCTCGGTGACGAGGATCATACCACGGTGGCGGCAGGTGTTTTGGAACACGCGGACTTTGTCGGCGCGGTCGCGCACGAGCAGCAGCGGAATCCCCAGAAACTCGATCGGTTTGGCGTCGCCAATTTCGGGCACCTCGGATGCAACCGCGAGACCCGCCCAATTGGCAAAGAGGACAGCGTGCTTTTCTTCCTCAAAGACCCCTTCATCAATGTAATGGGCATTAGGCAAACCCTGCGCCGTTTCCACAGGTTGGCGGACAATAGAAAGGTCGGTCTGTAGTTCGTCTCTCGCCATAGGATTTACCTCCATTGCAGTGCATCGCAACGGTGATCCTAGACCTGTGATTCGAGAAAATCACGCCCCGCAGGCGACATTGGATCAGATGCAAGCGACAGCAAATAGGGGCTGTCGGTTCCTTTGAAAAGAGCATGGCGCAAAATTAGATTTTCTGGCGCAACATTGAGCCAAAAGCAGCCGATTTTTGATCCAAAAATCGGGGCAAAAATGATATTTTTGCGCACCTGAAAAATCCCTCTCGCCAAACCAGAAAATCTGGCGCAAAGCTGGCGCCATGAAGCGATTTTGCTTCGTAACCCTCTCTAGGAGAACTTGAATGTCCATTCGTAACGCATTGATCGCACTTCCATTTGTTGTTTTGGCTGTGCCCGCGTTTGCTCAGGATGCCGCTATCGATACAGACGGCGATTCCGCTTATTCTTTGGTCGAACTTCAGGTCGCAACACCTGAAATGACCCAAGAAGAATTTGACGCCATGGACGTCAACTTGGACGGCATGCTCGACGCAGACGAAATCGCTGCTGCGGCTGAAGCTGGCCTCTTGATTGCAGCAGAATAATCTATTCTGAACAAGGGCCCCGCTGGCAATTCGCCAGCGGGGCTTTTTTGTGCCCACAGATCAGCGGAAATTTGCAGAGCGGTAATTGGCCGAAATCCGGTGGTATTTTGCTCAAAAGATTACCCGCCAGAACACGGCCTAGATCGGCCTATCAGATCGGGGAAAACCGGCAGCTGGGCGCTCGAAAACGGGGCTGCGACGCATCGCTCTCGCGCGGTGATCATGATCTCTGACAGTGTGCAATTGAGGCGATCCTGCCTCGTTCGATACACGGGAGACACGATCATGAAACTTCGTTATATACTGCTATCTGCACCGCTCGTTGCGATGTCATTGCCTGCGCTGGCGCAAGACATGACGATTGATACGGATGGGGACGAGAATTACAGCTACACCGAGCTACTGGCCGTGATGCCTGACATGCCGACTGACGCATTCTCAGTGATGGATGAAAATGGCGATGGTTTGCTGGATGCCGATGAGATTGCCAAGGCGATTGATGCGGGGCTTTTGCCCGCGCAGAACGGCTAAGCGATGACGCGCGCCCGGCCCGTTGAAACGGGCAGGGCGCGACGTGTATTTTAGTTGCCGCGCGACAGCGCCGCGATACCCGTACGTACGACCTCAACAAGTCCAAGCGGGCGCATCAGCTCTGCAAAGGCATCGATCTTCTCGGAGGTGCCTGTTACCTCAAAGATGAACGATTCCAATGTGCTATCTACCACATTGGCGCGGAAAATATCTGCTAGACGCACAGCTTCAATCCGCGCGTCGCCTTTACCTGCGACTTTGAACAGCGCCAGTTCACGCTCGACCGAAGGACCGTCGACGGTGAGGTCGTGGACTTCATGCACAGGCACGATGCGTCCAAGTTGTGCTTTGATCTGGGTGATCACTTGCGGCGTGCCCGAGGTCACGATGGTAATGCGCGAGCGGTGCCCCTCGTGATCGGTTTCCGCCACGGTCAGGCTCTCGATATTATAGCCGCGCCCTGCGAAAAGCCCAATCACACGGGCCAAAACGCCCGGTTCATTCTCGACGAGGATCGCGAGGGTATGCCGTTCCGTCACGTCCCCGTAGCCCGAATGCAGGTTATAAGCGGAATGGCTGGTGGAGCCTTTTTTGATTTTCAGTGGAGACATTTTGCGTCCCTTTATCTTGATATTGCGGGGTGTGATAAGCCGGCACCTTGGGGGCTGGCCTAG
Source organism: Yoonia sp. (assembly GCA_029252195.1). GTDB lineage: Bacteria > Pseudomonadota > Alphaproteobacteria > Rhodobacterales > Rhodobacteraceae > Yoonia. The sequence continues at coordinate 29,382 of JAQXBV010000041.1, read as the reverse complement.
GCACGAACGTGTTACACGAGCGCTTGGCCTGCGCCTTGGATCGCGCCCTCGGTAGAGGCGTCGCCCAAGAGCATCTCGTTATGTGGTTTGCCCGACGGAATCATCGGGAAGCAGTTTTCGTGCTTCTCGACCAGACAATCAAACACGACGGGGCCGTCGTAGTTGATCATCTCCATGATCGCGTCATCAAGGTTGGCAGGATCGTCACAACGGATACCCTTGGCACCAAATGCCTCTGCCAGTTTCACAAAATCGGGCAGGCTTTCGGACCAAGAGGACGAGTAGCGCTCGCCGTGCAAGAGTTGCTGCCACTGGCGGACCATTCCCAAACGCTCGTTATTGAGGATGAACTGTTTGACGGGCAGGCCGTATTGCATGGTCGTGCCCATCTCTTGCATGTTCATCAGCCAAGACGCCTCTCCAGCGACGTTAATGACAAGCGCATCGCGGTGCGCCATCTGCACGCCGACAGACGCGGGGAAGCCGTAACCCATCGTACCAAGCCCGCCAGATGTCATCCAGCGGTTCGGATCCTCAAAGCCAAGGTATTGCGCAGCCCACATCTGGTGCTGTCCTACTTCGGTCGTGATATAACGGTCGTGGCCTTTGGTCAGGGCCTCAAGACGCTGGAGGGCGTATTGCGGCTTGATGATCTTGCCTTCCTGCTTGAACTTCAGGCAGTCCACCTTGCGCCATTCGTTGATCTGGTCCCACCATTTGGACAGGCCCTCGACGTTGGTTTTGCGACCGCGCGATTTCCAGACCTTCAACAGGTCTTCCAGAACATGGGCCACGTCGCCGACAATCGGGATGTCGACATGGACAACCTTGTTGATCGAGGAGACGTCGATATCAATATGCGCCTTCTTCGAATTCGGGCTGAACTTGTCGAGAGTGCCCGTGATACGGTCATCAAAACGCGCGCCGATGTTGATCATCAGATCACAGCCGTGCATCGCCATGTTTGCCTCGTAAAGCCCGTGCATCCCCAGCATCCCTAGCCAGTTGTCACCAGAGGCAGGATAGGCACCAAGGCCCATCAGTGTGGATGTTACAGGGAAGTTCGTGGCCGCCACCAGTTCACGCAGCAATTGGCTGGCCGCGGGGCCAGAGTTGATGACGCCGCCACCTGTGTAGAATATCGGGCGCTTGGCTTTTTCCATCGCGGCAGCCAGCTCGGTGATCGACGTGATGTCGCCCTTGACCTGTGGCTGGTAGTAGGACTTGCGCGCTTTCTTTTCGGTATATTTTCCAGTCGCAAATTGCACATCCTTGGGGATGTCGATCAAAACAGGGCCAGGGCGGCCAGACGTTGCAACATGGAAGGCCTCGTGCAGAACGCGGGCCAGATCGTCGGTTTCCTTGACCAGCCAGTTATGCTTGGTGCAGGGGCGGGTGATGCCAACGGTATCGGCCTCTTGGAATGCGTCAGAGCCGATCATGAAGGTCGGCACTTGGCCCGTCAGAACGATGATCGGAATGCTATCCATCAATGCGTCCGTCAGGCCCGTCACGGCGTTTGTCGCACCGGGGCCAGAGGTCACAAGCGCCACACCGGGTTTGCCAGTCGAGCGCGCATAGCCTTCGGCGGCGTGAACGGCAGCCTGTTCGTGGCGCACCAGAACGTGCTGAATGTGGTTTTGCTGAAAGATTTCGTCATAGATCGGCAGGACGGCACCGCCGGGATATCCAAATACGACGTCCACGCCTTGGTCTACCAAAGCTTGAACTACCATTTTTGCGCCGGTCATGGCTTTTGACATTTTTTCCGTCCTTCTTAGACATTCGCTTCGTTTACACACAAAAAAGCCCCCGATTTTGGCGGGGGCGCATGGGGACCTGATGGCTATACCGTTACCGGCCCATGCGCGCATTTCTCACTAGTACGACAACGTCGATCATCTGGTGGCTCCCTCGTGTGGGCAGACTTTAGGCAAGGCCCACGAGGGGGTCAACACTTCCCGCGGAGAAAATGTCGTGAAAAGGTGTCTTTTCGCAACTTTCTTTCAGGGCGCTATGCGGCTCGCTTGTTTTCAGAGCGATGCCCCGATCGCAATATAGCCCGCGTAGCCCGCAATCATGGCCGCGCCGACGATCCGCGAGACTTCGCCGCGCGTGAAGATCAGCGCGAGCGTCAGAGCGGTGGCGCCGACCATGAGGGGTACGTCAAAGCTCATGAAGCGCGGATCGACGGGAATCGGGATAATCAGGCCCGTCAGGCCAAGGATCGCGAGAATATTAAAGATGTTGGACCCGATGACATTGCCCAAAGCAATTTCACGCTCGCCTTTGATCGCGGCGGCGACGGTTGTTGCCAGTTTGGGCAGCGATGTGCCCACGGCCACGATGGCCAGGCCAATCATCGCCTCCGAGACCCCAAGCTGCCGTGCGATGATCGTGGCACTTTCAACGAGGTAGTTTGCCCCGACCATGACCGCCACAAGTCCCGCGAGGCTGAAACCTATAGCGGGCAGGAGCTTTGCTGAGGACGGCATGGCGTCGGTTGGCTCATTACGCATGGCGTAAAAGCTCAGCGTTAGATAGGTTACAAGGCCGATCAGAAGCAGCGCACCTTCGGTCCTGCCGACAAAGCCCGAATAGATGATGACGGGCATGACGACGGCCGCGCCCAGCATCCAGAGCAAATCACGTCGCATCTTTGTGAAATTGGCGACCGGAGGGGCTATGACACCAGCAAGGCCAAGGATCAAAAGGATATTGGCGATGTTGGAACCAACGACGTTGCCGATCGCGATCCCGGGCAGCCCGTCAAAGGCCGCTTGCAGGGAAACGAACAGCTCTGGTGTAGAGGTGCCGAAGCCGACGATGGTCAGGCCAATAATCAGCGGAGGGACGTTGAAACGGGCCGCAATCTGGCTGGCGCCGCGGACGAGCCAGTCGCCGCCCAAGAAAAGCCCCAAGAGACCGCCTGCGAGCATGATATAGGTAAGCAGTTGTGGACATCCCTGCGTGTGTTTGAGTGGAGATGTGGTGCGCTGTGTCCAATTGTAAGGGGTGCGGGACTGCCAGATGAAAACAAAAAACACCGGCCTGAGGGCCGGTGTTTGCCGTTAAAATGACTTTGATCAATTGGTCGTTGGGAAAGGCCCGACGTAGCCCACATAAGCGCGGGTATCTTCGGGGGATGCAGCCTTGTCTTGGTCGCTTTCCCCGTAGGGGTGCTGCACGACGGCCATGAGGTAGCCGTGCCCGTTCACGTCCTCATACCAGTCCAGCGAGGTCAGCTCAGATCCGTAAGGTGTGGTCATGATCAGTGTGAGCGCGCCTGTTTGGGTATCCATTGCCCATGCAGCGTCGTTCTGGTGGCCTGCGCCTGTGTCTTCGCCGATCAGCAGGGTGTTTTGACCTGTTATGTAAGTGATATTGTCTGGGTTCGCGATCCCGTCGATCGCACAGGCGTTGCCGGCGTAGGGGCTGGAGACAGGGTAGGCGGTCGGGATTCCCGCAACGACGCCACGCATCGCTGTGGCCACATAGTTTCCATCGAGCGGAAGCTCGTAGACCGCCCCGCAGTTGTTCTCGGTCAGACGCACGTCGTTGCGCCCGCCCAGATCGCCTTTGTGGCCGTCAGTCATGGCTTTGCTGACTTCGGTCACGGTCACTTCGACGGGGAAACCGTATTGGTAGGGGTTTTAGACGCCGCGGAAGTCCTCAAGGGTCATTTCGGCGGGGTTCACGCCGAAATAGGCGGCCATGGCGTAATTATAGTCGTCGATGTCGGAAAGCTCTTTGGCCTCGAAGTGCGCGCGCGCGTCTGCGGGGTATTCCTCGGATCCGAGGTGCGTCATCCACGGTGTCACGCTGCCTGCGCAAGGCACCCAGAGGCCGCCCACGGATGAGAAGTCGATGGGTTTGGTCGATGTATAGGACAAGGTGCCTTCGGCGTCTTGGGTCACTTCTGAGAGATACATCGCGGCGGGACGCGATTCAAAGTGGGTGATCGAGAAGAGCTTGTCGCCGATGGTCAGCAATGATGTGAAGTCGGCGTCAACGGAGCCGTATTCGCTCTCGCCCACGACCGCGTCGCCGTTCTGGTCGGTCAGTTGCGAGAAGGTGACACCGCCAATCACGTCGCCGCTGCGTGCGAGGGTGTGATAGGCCAGCGGGCCTGTCGCGCCGTTGAGCGTGACGGCATCTGTCGTGACAATTTCACGCTTGGCAGCGTCCGTGGCGGGAAAGGGCACCGCATTGAACTTGATTTCAGCGGATGCTGCGAGCGGAGAGATGACCGTCAGGGCGGTTGCCATCAAAAGGGAAGCGCGGAGTTTCATAGAAAACCTCATTTGCGTTTAAGTTATGAGGCTTCTTTCAGGGACGCAGGCGACAGTTCTGTGACGGTTTGGCTATCGTTTTGTAACAGCGGGCAGAGATGTGAACCGTGCCCGCTGTTGCGGTCCGTTTAGACCTTGTCGAAGTCGGAGGCGGCGTGCCGCTCTGCCAGTTGCTCGTGTGGCTCGCCCCACGTCTTGTTGACGATCGCGCCGCGCTGATAGGCGGGGCGAGAGGAAATATCGTCCATCCAGCGGATCACGTTGGTATATTCGTGCACCGAAAGGAAATCGCCCGCACCGGGGTAGCCTTTGTCTTGGATCGCGCGGCCATACCACGGGGCGGTCGCGATATCCGCGATGGAGTAATGATCGCCGCCCAAGTATTTGCTTTCGCCCAAACGGCGGTCAAGCACGTCCAGCTGGCGCTTGGCTTCCATGGTGAAGCGGTTGATCGGGTATTCAAACTTCTCGGGGGCATAGGCAAAAAAGTGGCCAAAGCCGCCGCCAAGGTATGGCGCGGCGCCTTGCAGCCAGAACAGCCAGTTGAGAACCTCGGTTCGCTCCGGCCCGGAGGCGGGCAGGAAGGCCCCGAATTTCTCGGCCAGATACAGCAGGATCGCGCCGGATTCAAAAACGCGCGAGCCTGTTTCGTGGTCGCGCATAGCTGGGATCTTGGAGTTGGGGTTGATCTCCACGAAGCCAGAGCCAAATTGGTCGCCGTCGCCGATCTTAATCAGCCAAGCATCATATTCGGCAGGATGCCCCGCAGCCAGCAGTTCTTCGAGCATGACGGTGACTTTTACGCCATTGGGTGTCGCCAGCGAGTAGAGCTGGAGCGGGTGTTCCCCGACGGGGAGGTCCTTATCGTGGGTGGCACCAGCGATAGGGCGGTTGAGCTTGGCCCATTCGCCGCCATTCTCGGCGCCCCATGTCCAGACTTTAGGGGGGGTATAGGTTGTCATCTGCGTCCTCGTTGTTGATTGGGGCCAAACCTATGAGGATGGGGGCAGAATGCAAGAGGGCTGGATGTGCAAGAACGCCCATGAACTTGTGCGCCTGTTTGGGTTAGGCAGGAGATGTATGAGGAGAATCACGTTGATTATAAAATTTATGGTGGCAGTCCCGCTTGTTGCTTTGGGTGCTTGCGGCACGATTACGTCTTATCCGGTGGCTGATGTGCCAGAGCTGACATTTGATGTGACGGACACCAAGCTGACCTTTGTCTCCACAGACGGCGCACGGTTTACGCTCGACCGTGACGCGGCCTATGATCGCGGTCCGTTTGTCGGTGCGATGGATGCTTCGGGTGAGTACAAAGGGATGATCGCGATCTATCAATCTGAGGATGCAACGGCTCTCGTCGCCGTCCGCTATGACGTTGACAGTTTGCACCATGCCACATCATACGAGCGCTTGACGCAAGTTGACCGTCCCCTAATCGGCACAGCCACATATAGTGGCACGCTGGTGTCTGCTTTGGTTGGGGCGCCGGGATCGGCGGCTGATTTGAACAATTCCCCCACACTGATGAGCAGCGACATGACACTTGCGGTTGATTTTCTTGCACTCACAGTGTCAGGCGAAGTCACCAACCGCGCGCTGACTTTGCACGGTTTCCTGAGCCCATTTGTTTTGAGCAGTCCAATCAACCAGATCGACCTTTTGCCAATAGCACTGAGCCCGACAGGCACTTTTCAGGCGTGACTGTTTACAGTGGCGCGCCCAATGCGTTGCCGCGCGGCACCTATGACGGGTTGATTGCGGGCGAGAACGGTGCAGAGGCTGTTGGCGCCATCCGGATCGGTGATGAGACGGGTGCTTTTGCCGTCTCGCGGGACTAATCCAAAGGAGCGCCTCGCGGCGCATTCTTTTTCTGGACAGCGCAAAACGCGGGTGCGGTTGGTCGGTCTCAGTCTAGACACCGGTCCCTTGTAAAACGCCGTGTTCCAACGCGTAGCGCGTTAGCCCTGCGGTGGAATTGATCCCGAGTTTGCGTTTGATGTTTTTGCGGTGCGTTTCCACCGTACGCACCGAGATGTCGAGGTTGATGGCGACTTCCTTGTTGGATTTGCCCATCGCCAGTTCCAGAAGGACGGTTTGTTCGCGCCCTGTCAGCGTTTCACGTCCGTCGCTGGTTGTGGGCTCAAGCGCGGTTGCGGCGCCATTGCAGAAATATTGCGCCCCCGTCATGACCGTATCGATGGCGGTTTTGATTTCTTCGGTCGGCACGTCTTTGAGCACATAGCCTTTGGCCCCGTGCCGCAGAGCGGTGGCGATGTATTCTGCGCTATCGTGCATCGAGAGGATCAAAATCCGCGTATCGGGCCGTTTTTCGAGCATGATCTCGGTGGCGGCTAACCCCGAAAGCCCGGGCATGTTCAGGTCCATCAGCACCACATCGGGGTTCAGCCCTTCGAATTGGTCCACGGCGTCCTGCCCGTTGTTGAGGCAGCCGACGACCGTGATGTCATCGTAGGTTTCCAAAATCGACTGGATACCTTCTGTCACCATCGGGTGGTCATCAACGATCAGTATGCGCGTGGTCATAATGTGCTGGCCTTCTTGTTTTCGGGACGAAGCATGTGGGTCAGGGGGACAAGAGCCTCGATACAGGTGCCTTTACCAAGGGCAGAGGTAATTTGCATGGTCCCGCCCAATTGTTCAATGCGTTCTTGCATATTGCGTAGTCCCAGCCCCAACGCCAGCCGTTGCGACCGCGCGGCTGGAGGCCAGTTCATGCCTTTGCCGTTGTCCGAGATCCGTAGCAAGCCGCCGTCGCGCTGCCCTTTGAGGGTGACGTCGACACGACTGGCATCGGCGTGCCGCTCGATATTGGTCAGCGCCTCTTGGGCGATGCGGTAGAGCGCGATGCGGGCCTCTTCATCAAGCCGGTTGCGGAACACCACGGTTTCAAAGCGGGTCGTGATCCCAGTGCGTGTCGAGAAATCATCGGTGAGCATTTTGAGCGCTGGGCCGAGGCCTAAGTCGTCAAGCACACCAGGGCGCAGATCACGGCTGATCCGTCGTACCTCTTGGATCGCGCTGCCCAGTCCGTCGATCCCCTTGCCCAAAGTCGCAGGCGCGCGGGCATCGCCAAGCCCGACCTGCCGTTTGCACAGCTCCAGCGCGTAGCGCACACCGACAAGCATTTGGCTAATCCCGTCGTGCAATTCGCGTGCAACCCTCCCGCGCTCTTCTTCTTGGGTATCGATGATCCGCTGGGTCAGGTCTTTTAACTTTACATCCGCCAACCGCCTTTCGCGCAGGTTTAGCACCATGCCAGACACAAACACGCCCAAGAGAGCAGCAATCGCAATCCCGACAATATAGAGCGACGTCCGCTTGATCCGCGCCTCCACATCGGCCCGCGAGGCGGCGACCGTATTTAGCACGTCTCCGATAAAGATGCCGGTGCCAACCACCCAGCGCCAGTCTTGCAGGCCGTTGACGTAGACAATCATCGGCTCTGTGGCACCCGTCGAGGGCTTGGGCCAGTCAAAGCTATGATAGCCGCCGCCCTCGCGTGCAATCCGGATCAGCTCGTCGGTGATCGGCACGCCGTTGATATCCTTGAGACCGGTCCAGTTCTTGTTGATCAAAAAGGTTTGGCGCGGCGCCACGAGGTTATTGCCGTCATAGTCAAAGACGAAGAAATATCCGTCCTGACCATAAAGCATGGACGACAGCTCTTGGGTGACGGCGAGCTTGGCTTGCGCGTCATAGGGGCCTGCAAGCCCGTAAGTGTTGATAAACGCGGTCCGCGCAATCGACAGGTAATTGCGCAGCTCGTCTTTCTTTGCCTCGATGAGCTGGGTCTCAAGCGCCTTGATCTCGCGTTCGGCAAGCGCACGGGACTGCGCGGCTACGACGACGGAAATGAGCGCCACGGCGACAATCAAGGGCAGGGAGGCCAGCAAAAACACCTTTTGCCCATAGCTGAGTTCAAGCCGGTCGCGCAGGTGGTTGAGAATCGCTTTCATGATGACAGCGTTAAGGAAGAATCAGCGCCGAATCAAACGCCCCTGCATGTGGGGCGGGCGGTCGCCACGCATGTTAGCGACTGACACTTGGCCAAATTGGTAAAGAAACCCTACAAAAATCGACTTTATACGCAGTACTGCGTATTTGCCTCTTCCAGCCATCACGTTAGGGTCGCACTACGCGAAAATGATCTGCCTGTAATCAGACGCGTCTGGTCACAGGCGAATTCCAATGGGAGGAAAATATATGGATCGTCGTTCTTTTCTGAAAAAATCCGCACTTGGTGGCACAGCCGCCGCCGCGACTGGGCTTGCAGCCCCAGCCTATGCTCAGGGCAACCGCACGCTGACTATGGTCACAACGTGGGGCCGTGGCCTTGCGGGTGTTCACGATTCCGCGCAGCGCGTTGCGGATTCGATCACCGCGATGACAGGCGGTTCGCTGACTGTTGACCTGAAAGCCGCAGGCGAGCTTGTTGGCGCGTTCGAAGTCTTTGACGCTGTGACCTCCGGTCAGGCCGACATGTACCATGGTGCAGACTACTATTTCGTCAACCAGCACCCAGGCTATGCCTATTTCACATCCGTTCCATTCGGCATGACCGCACAGGAACTGATGAACTGGTATTACCACGGTGAAGGTCAGGCGTTCCATGACGAGCTCGGCTCGATCTTTGGTCTCAAGTCCTTCTTGGGCGGCAACACAGGCCCACAGTCCGGTGGCTGGTTCTCCAAAGAAATCAACGGCCCAGAAGACTTCCAAGGTCTGAAATTCCGTATGCCAGGTCTTGGCGGTGAAGCGCTGGGCAAGATGGGCGCATCTGTACAGAACCTTCCAGGTGCGGAAGTGTATCAGGCGCTGGCCTCCGGTGCGATTGACGGCACAGAGTGGATCGGCCCATGGGCTGACGAGAAGGCCGGTTTCCAGGAAATCACCAAGTACTACTACACTGCTGGTATGCACGAGCCAGGTGCGGGCCTTTCCGTGGCCACTAACCTTGACGTGTTCAACAGCCTGACTGTCGAGCAGCAGAAGATCATCGAGATCGCCTCTGCCGAAGCACACCAGTGGAACCTTGCACAGTTCATGAACAACAACGGTGCGGCATTGCAGCGTTTGCAGGCTGGCGGCGTGAAGGTTCTGGAATTCCCTGACACCGTTTGGGACGCAATGGGCGTGGCCGCAAAAGAGACACTCGACCAGTATGCTGGCGATGACATCTATGACCGTCTGCGCGCGTCTTACAACGCATCGATGGCTGCATCCTCGTCTTGGATCCAGAAGTCCGAAGGCAAGTATCGCGAGCAGCGTGACCGTGTAATGGGCTAAGCCCGCTTTGCGCGGGGCAGGCCATTGATGCTTGCCCCGCGCTGTTTCGCAGGGTGCCTGCGTTCAAAATAATAGTCGATTTCAGGGGGGCAGACCATGAATTTGGTCGAAGCATGGGGCGGGAACGCCTTTGGTTGGTTCTTTGCCAACATCATAGAGAGTTTCTATAACTTTGGTTATGCCGTCACACATCCTGGCCAATGGCTCGCGTGGGTGCCATACATCAATCAGGATTTGCAGACCCCCGAGATCAAACAATCGCTGATGCGGTTCATTTATTACGGGACATCAATCGAGTTGTTCTTTGTGCTGTTGATGATCTTTTTGATTGTCACGCTCATCGGGTTGATCTCCAACGGGTTCATGTGGGCCTGCGTGCGCAGGCTTGAAGGCTTTGCCAATAAGGTGGGTCGCTTTTTTGCTTGGGCAGGCCTGATCATGGTGCTCCAGCAGATCCTGATCATCTTTATGCAGCGCGTCTTTGCCGTGGCCGAGATTTCGATCGGGTTTGGGCTCAACTTTACCCAAGACGTCAGCTGGTGGTCCGAAGAACTCAAGCTTTACAACGCGATGATCGTTTGCCTCTGCGCGACCTATACATTTGTGCAGGGCGGCCATGTGCGTGTTGATCTGGTCTACTCGGTAGTCAGCTACCGCACAAAGCGTGTGATCGATATGGTCGGCTCACTGGTGTTCATGATCCCTGCGGCCATGATCACATGGCTCTACGGCTGGTTCTTTTTGTGGCGCAGCCTTGTGGTGCCGAACCCTTCGGCGTCGGATTCTCTGGATAAGTTGCTCAATAAGGCCCGCGCCTTGCGCTGGAATATCGAGACAATCGGCTTCTCGCCTAACGGGTTTAACGCCTATTTCTTGTTCAAGATCCTGCTGATCACCTTCACCTTGATGGTCGTTTTGCAAGCAATCGCGTTTTTCTACCGCTCTTACCTCGAGCTCAAAGAGGGGCCGGCCAGCGAAGGCCGTTTTCTTGATAAAGATGTGCTTGGCGATCCGACCGCCGAGCGCGCAGCACAAATTCATTAAGTTAGGGCGGGTTTAATCATGCTTTTCGGAATAGATGGCGTTGAAATCGGGATTATTATCGTCTTCTTGACGCTTTTTGCCGGTATCCTCTCTGGCTTCCCTGTTGCCTTCGCAATCTCGGGCTCTGCGGTGATCTCGTTTGGGATTATCGCGGCGTTGGACAGTGCGGGGATGCTGACACATATGGCTGTCGATACCAGCTCTGAGGCGTTTCATGCGCTGATCGAGCAGGGCGTGCGGCCAGATGCGATTTCGCATTTCAGATACCCCGAACTTCCCCGACTGGCAGAGCAGTTGTTCCCCGCAGGTTGGGAACAGGCGCTTGACCGCAACGTGGGCTTCTTGGTTAACCGGATGAACGAGCGTGTGCTTGCAGGGCAGTCTATCGAGACGCTTCTGGCGGTGTTGATGTTCGTCATGATGGGGATCGTGCTTGAGCGCTCCAAGATTGCCGATGAACTGCTGACCACAATGGCAAAGGTTTTCGGCCCGTTGCCGGGTGGTCTGGCCGTGTCGATTGTGATCGTGGGGGCCTTTCTTGCCGCCTCGACAGGGATCGTGGGGGCGACTGTCGTCACCATGGGCTTGCTGGCTTTGCCGACGATGCTCAAGAACGGCTATAGCCCTGAACTTTCGACAGGTGTGATCGCGGCCTCGGGCACATTGGGGCAGATCATTCCGCCGTCGATCGTGATCGTGCTGCTGGGCACGCTGGCGGGCGACCTTTATTCTGCCGCGCAAGAAGAGCGCGCGGGGCTTGCGGGCTGTTCGGACGCCTTGACCTATTTGGGTGAACCTGCGGTTGTCTCCGTCGGCACCTTGTTCCAAGCGGCCTTGTTGCCCGGCATCTTGCTTGCGTTCCTCTATGCGGCCTATGCCTTTGGCTACGCGCTTTTGAACCCGTCCAAGGCCCCAGCGGTCCAGATGGGCAGCAGCAAATCAGGCGAGGTGATCACCCGCAACGAAGGTCTGCTGTGGCTCTTGGGCGTGCCTGTGGGCTTGATTGCCTTGCTGGTCGTCTTGGGCCAAGTGGGCGTCGTCGGCAGCCAGTCTGTGATTGTCGACAGCTACACTGACTCCGGCCAAACCGCGAGCCTGCGCACGAATGTGGGCGAGGAATGCGCGGCCTCCATGCAGGCGCTGCACGGCGAAGAAAAGTGGGCGCAGGCCCTTGCTGAACAAGCGGCAATCAATGCAGCAGGCGGTGTCGCTGAGGCCCGCGAGCTGGGCGCGGAAGAGCGGGCCGCTCTGGTTCTTGAGCGGATCGCCGATGCGCCAAAAATCGGGACGGGCATCTCAATCTTCGCGTTGCTCATCGGCCTGACGTTGGCCTTTGCGCGCGGCGTGGCCCCAAGCGCGGATCACCGTCCGCTCTTGGTGGGCACAATGGGCGTCTTGCTGATGCTCGCGGTTGATGTTCTTCTGATCAGCCCGATTGCAACACCAGGTCAAACAACACTGTTGATTGCGCTCCCGCTTTTTATTGCCTTTGTCGGACTGAAGGCGGCTGCGCGTATGCTGGCGCGCAACGAGATCTTGCGCGTGGTCTTCCCGCCGCTGGTCTTGATCGTGGCGGTGCTTGGCTCGATCATGGGCGGGATCACGAACCCGACGCCTGCGGCAGCGCTTGGTGCGGGTGGTGCGATTTTGCTCGCCGCTTACCGCAAGCTGCAAGACGAGCGGCGCTCTGGCAAACTGGTGCTTTGGACCTCGGCGGCGATTGCGATCATGCTCTTGGTTGGCACCAACTTTGACATGCGCATGGGCCAAGAGGTCGTGCTGCTAGAGAACAGGATCGCGTTCCTGGTGGCCTTTGCGGCGTTCTTGTTCAGCATGTTTGGACTGTTGTGGAGCTGCTGGGTCTTGCTGGCAGGGGGCGTTCTGGCGCCTGTTGTGCGCGAAACCGCCAAAGTCACGTCCATGGTCTTCACCATCCTGATCGGGTCGCAGCTTTTGAACCTTGTGCTGATCTCCTTTGGTGGCGAGCACTACATCCAGCAGTTCTTGCGCTCGTTTGATAACGAGTGGCAGGTGTTCTTGCTGGTCATGCTGGTGCTGTTTGTCTTGGGCTTTGTGCTCGACTTCCTTGAGATCATCTACATCGTGATCCCGATTGTCGGGCCTGTGATCTATGGCGGCACGTTCGACCCCAAGTGGGTGACGATCATGATCGCGGTGAACTTGCAGACCTCGTTCCTGACGCCGCCATTCGGCTTTGCGCTGTTCTACCTGCGCGGCGTGGCGCCTAAGGAAATCACCACGGGTCAGATTTACCGCGGTGTGATCCCGTTCATCGCTATTCAGATTGCTGGCTTGTTGTTGCTCGCACTCGTGCCCGGATTTGTGACGATCGTGCCAAATCTGCTGAACTAACGGCGCTTTGATACGCGAAATAGGGGGCAGCCTCGGGGCTGCCCCATTTTGTTTAATCGAGGGGGATGCGCAGACCGTCGCGCCCCAGATGAAACGGGCCTTGCCACGTTTGCCGGATCGCGTCGTCCCAGTCTTGCGGGCCAAAGGCCGGATCGTCAGAGGGAACCAAGTGATTGATCGCCAAGGCTTTTACTCCGGCCATTTGTGCAATCCGGCCCGCGTCTTCGGCCGTTGTATGCGACCGCAAAAGGTGCGTCATCAACCGGTCGTCAGCGTTCCCGATGCGGGCCATCAGCGCATCCAATGCTGCGACCAGCATGGCCTCGTGGATCAGCAAATCGGCGCCGCGCGCGAAATCCGCCAGAGGCGGCAAAAACGCGGTATCGCCTGAAAAGACGACATGCCGCGCCGCGGTTTTGAAGCTGAGCGCGTAGCAATCGACTAGCGGCGGGTGGATCGTGCGCATGGCACTAACCGCAATATCGCCAATCGTGATCGTCTGGTCAGGATCGATCACTTCGATCGCGAGCAACTCGCCCAGATCGGGGCGGCCTTCATCGGCGATGCGCAGGTCGATATCCGCTTTCATCGACTGCAAAAACCCCTGCCAATATGCATCAATGCCTTTAGGACCGTAAACAGTCACAGGTGCTTTCAGCCCCGCAGTCCATGCCGTATGCAGCATCGGACCGAGTTCGAGATAATGATCGGAATGCAGGTGGCTGATAAAGATGTGGCTCAGGTGCTTGAGGTCAAACCCCTGATCCGCGATCCCGCGACTAACGCCCAATCCGCAGTCCACGACAATCGTTTGCCCGCTCAAGCGTAACAGGTGCGAGGTGGGCATGGTCGAATACGGGCGAATGGCAGGGCCACCCTTCGTGCCCAAGAGCGCTACGAAATCGGTCATGATATTTGCCTTGCTAGCTGCGGCTGGTTGGCAGATTGATGCGCGCCACTTGTTCTGCGATGGGTGGCGAAGACAGCGGATGAAGCGCCGCGTCATAGCTTTCAGGGTCACCGAGCGGCATCCAAATCCCATCTGTAAAGATTTCAAGTCCGGTGAATTTCGCCTTGTAGCCCATCTTCTTGCTGCCCGGCACCCAATAGCCGAGATAGACGTAAGGCAGCCCCAATTGGCGTGCAATTTCGATATGATCAAGGATCATATAGGTGCCAAGGCTATCGCCGACCAAGCTGGGGTTGAAAAAGGAATAGACCAACGACAACCCGTCATCGAGCACGTCAGTGAGACAAACAGCGCTCAGTTCAGGATCCATCTCTGAAGGCTCGGTATATTCGATCAACCGCGTGCGGATTGGGGTTTCTTCGACCATGGCCGCGAATTCGAACATATCCATATCCGCCATGCCGCCCGTCGCATGTCTGCTTTCAAGGTATTCGCGAAACAGCGTGTATTGGTCTTCTGTCGCCCAAGGCGAGGTGGCGCGGCGTTGCAGTCGTGCGTTCTTTTTGATCACGCGCTTCTGGCTGCGGGTCAGAGTGAAATCCGCGACCTTGATTCGTGCAGACATACAGGCAGCACAATCCGCACAAGACGGGCGGTAAAGTACGTTTTGCGAGCGGCGGAAGCCTTGTTTTGACAGGCTATTGTTCAACTTCGCAGCGGCCTCGCCCTGCAACGCAGTGAAAAGCTTGCGTTCCATCCTGCCGTCCAGATAGGGGCAGGGCTGGGGTGCAGTCACATAGAACTGGGGTGCGATAGGGAGTGTGTGGCGCAAGTTAAGTCTCCGCTGGTATTCGGAAAACCTAACAAGCGCCCCACCAAAAACAACCCCCCATTACATCAGGGTTAATAGGCTGGGCGATTGATTGCGGTTGTTCCCAAAAGATGGTCAATCAACCCTTGTTTACGGTCCGTCACGATCATCAACAGAACCGAGATCAGCTGAAGCGGGGCCATGGCAACGCTGAAGGTATAGCCCGCCGTATGTGCAAGCGCTGTGCCCGATTGGAGACGCAGGCCGTCATGGTCGCGCAGCTCGATCCCCATCAACCGCATGCCCCATGTTGAGGATTTGTTCGCGATTGTGAACCAGCGGTAGAAGAAGCCGACAACCAGCATCAGAAACGGAAAGAAGAAAAGCGCGGTGAATGCAGTAAAGGGCACGGCAATCACGCAAAGGACGCCGATCAGCACCACATCAAGTCCCCAAGCGGCAGCGCGTTTGAAAAGGACGCCCTCATAGAACTGGGGCTTGGTGGCGGGATCGGGCAGGCCAAGGGAGACGCTCATTGTCGGGGCTTTCATGCAAAATAAAGAGGTCTGGGGCGGCCCTGTCAGGGGCCACCCCGCGGGAGGGGTGGGTTAAACAGGCTCGTTCTCGGCGTCGTCTTTGGACTTTGGCGCATCTGTTGCACGGTCATCCATGAACTGGTCAAACTCGGCCTTGTCTTTGGCGTCGCGCAGACGGGCAAGGAAGGCTTCGAAGTTGGTCTGCTCTTCCTCCAGACGGCGCAGCGTTTCGGCCTTATAGGCGTCAAAAGCGGTGTTGCCTGACGATTGCGTCATGTGGCGGGCGGAGTGGCGGTGGCTGCGATTGCAGGATTTGTTAAACATGCGTTTACTCCAGATCATATAGGCAAGAAGGGCAAGGCCAACTGGCCAGAAAACGATGAAACCGAGGATCATTGCGGCGATCCATGCGCCTTTGCCGCGCTCGTCAAGCCAGCCTTCCGCACGGGCGAAAAAGCCAAGGCGACGTGCCGCATAGGTCATCGACGAAGAAGGTGTTGCTGAGGCGGTGTTCATTTTGGGCTTCTTGGCTACTGTTATATGTGAATGATTTTCACATTACAGATATTGGGGTGCCTTGGATTATGCGCAAGCCTTAATGTAAATGTTTTTTACATTTACTTTTATTACGTCTTAAAATCATATACTTGATCGCCAGAAAATTTTGAAAGCACGTGTGGTTCAATGGCGAAAATATGCCTTGGCGTGCCCGCTGCGGCGTAAATCACACCAAAATCGGTCAGGCGCTGGTCCATAAAACAGGCAATCGGGGCCAGATGCCCGACAGGGGCGACCCCGCCAATGGCAAAGCCTGTTTTCTCGCGCACGACACCCGGATGCGCGCGGCCGAGCGGCTCGCCCGCCAAAGCGGCCGCCTTCTCGGTGTCGACCTCATTGCCGCCTGCGGTGATAAAGAGGTAAAGCGCGCCAGTTTCGCTGCCCGCAAAGATGATCGACTTTGCGATCTGGTCGATGTCGCAGGTTGCGGCGGCAGCCGCTTGGGCCGCAGTGCGGGTCTCGGCGGGCATTTCCATTGCAAGGGCGGCACATTTGGCGGATTTGAGCGCATCCATCACGCGGACAAGACTTTTGCTCATGGGTGATCCTTTTTGAACTACTGCGAGTTTACAGGCGTTTGTCCGATTGACCAGACCGCACCTTATGCCATTGTTACCTCATGAGCTTTACAAATCGTATCACGCGCCAGCCGCGCCCGTTTGATCCCGCCATCGGTGCGGATGCCTTGTCACATGTGCACGGACTTGATCCCGCGCTTGTCCCTTTGATCACGGGGGCGGCGGGCTGTAGCCCCTATCTGGCAGGGCTTTTGTCGCGAGAAGGGAGCTGGCTGGCCGAGGCCATGCATGATCCAGAGGCAGCGGTGGCCGCGCTGTTTGCCAGCTTGCCAGAGGTCGCGCTGGACGATCTACCCGGGCAGCTACGGCAAGCCAAGCGACGGATTGCTCTGATCACGGGTCTGGCCGATCTGGGTGGCGTCTGGCCCTTGGAGGTCGTGACCCAAGTTTTGACGGATCTGGCCGATCTGGCAGTTGATGTGACGATAAAGGCGCTTGTGACCGCCGAAATCAGACGTGGCAAGTTGCCCGGCATGGGCGCGGATGATGTGGCGACGGCGGGGGGACTATTCGCCCTTGCGATGGGCAAGATGGGGGCGGGCGAGTTGAACTATTCGTCCGACATCGATCTGATCATGCTGTTTGATGAAACCCGATTTGAACCGCGTGATTTTCATGATGCGCGCGCCAGTTTTATCCGCGTGACGCGTAAGATGGCCGCGATCCTGTCGGATGTGGCGGCTGGCGGTTATGTGTTTCGGACCGATTTGCGGCTGCGCCCTGATCCCAATTCGACGCCTGTGTGTATCTCGACGGAAATGGCCGAGCGTTACTATGAGAGCGTCGGGCGAACATGGGAGCGCGCCGCTTATATCAAGGCGCGCTCTTGCGCGGGCGATACCCGTGCGGGCGAAGGCTTTATCAAGACTCTGCGCCCGTTTGTATGGCGCAAACATCTGGATTTCGCGGCCATTCAGGATGCCCATGATATGCGGCTGCGGATCAGGGATCATAAGGGATTGGGCGGCAATTTGGTCCTTGAGGGCCATAACATGAAGCTGGGGCGTGGCGGCATCCGCGAGATCGAGTTTTTCACCCAGACGCGGCAATTGATTGCAGGCGGGCGCGATGAGAGCCTGCGCCAACGACGGACCGAAGACGGCCTGAACGCAATCGCCAAGGCGGGTTGGGCGCCTGAGAAAGACGCTGTAACCTTATATG
Source organism: Yoonia sp. (assembly GCA_029252195.1). Classification (GTDB taxonomy): domain Bacteria; phylum Pseudomonadota; class Alphaproteobacteria; order Rhodobacterales; family Rhodobacteraceae; genus Yoonia. The sequence goes on along the minus strand of JAQXBV010000041.1, from coordinate 11,809 downwards.
ATCATTACAAATTTCACCGAGAGGTGGAGCACCGTTTGCAGATGATCAACGACGCACAGACCCATTCCTTGCCGAAATCTGAGGAAGGGTTCGAGCGCTTGGCAGCCTTTATGGGCCGCGACGTTGCGGGCTTGCGGGCCGAATTGCGCGCGCGGCTGGAAGAGGTGCACGAAACGACAGAAGGCTTCTTTGCACCTGAAGCGCCCAAACCGCTTGCTGATGATTGGGGGCAAGATGTGACAGCGCGCTGGCAGACCTATCCGGCCTTGCGGTCGGATCGTGCGGAGGAGATTTTTAAGCGGCTCATGCCCGAGATTTTGAACCGCCTGAAGGAAGCAGCTAAGCCTGAGGAGGCTTTGTTACAGTTCGACGGGTTCTTGCGCGGCTTGCCGGCGGGCGTGCAGCTGTTCTCGCTGTTCGAGGCTAATCCGCAACTGACCCAATTGATCGTGGATATCGCGGCGACCGCACCTGCGCTGGCGCAATATTTGTCGCACAATGCAGGGGTGCTGGATGCCGTGATTGGCGGCGCGTTCTTTAGTGAATGGCCCGGCGCAGAGGTGTTGACCCATAAGCTCTCGCAGGTTTTGGCCGCTTGTCCCGACTATGAGGCGCAGCTTTTGGCGGCGCGGCTCTGGGCCAAAGAGTGGCATTTCCGGATTGGTGTGCATCACCTGCGCGGGCTGATCGATGCGGACACGACAGGGGGGCAATACGCCGATTTGGCCGACGCGGTCGTCGCGGCGATGTGGCCCGTGGTACTGGCCGAATTCGCCCGTAAACATGGGCCGATGCCGGGGAAGGGCGCGGTTGTGCTTGGTATGGGCGGGCTGGGCGCGCAGCGGCTCAATGCGAGCTCCGACCTTGATCTGATCATGATTTATGACGCCGACGGGGTGGACACTTCGGACGGGCCGCGCCCTTTGCTGACCCGCATGTACTGTGCACGGCTGACCCAAGCGCTTGTCACCGCACTCACCGCGCAGATGGCGGAAGGGCGGCTTTACGAGGTGGATATGCGCCTGCGTCCATCTGGGCGCGCGGGGCCTGTGGCCACCTCTTTGGAGGCCTTCAGGGCTTATCAAATGGATGGGGCATGGACCTGGGAGCATCTGGCACTGACCCGTGCGCGACCTGTCGTTGGCAATGCAGCGCTCGCGCAGGCGGTCGAGGTGTTTCGCCGCAATATTCTGGCAGCTAAAGGCCAAGGGCCTGCGGTCATGTCGGATCTGGCCGAAATGCGGGCGCGGATTGCCGAGGCCAAGCCGCCGCAGGGCGATTGGGACGCCAAGATCGGAGCAGGCCGGTTGCAGGACACTGAGCTGATTTGTCAGGCCATGGCCCTGCGTTCTGGCAGCCCCGCGCGGGACGCGGAAGCGCAATTGGCAGCCGGTGTCGCAGCCGGGCTGTTGAGTGCCGCTGATGCAAGCGCAATTGCCCATGCGTCAGGGCTTTTCTGGCGTATGCAGGCGGCAGCGCGCTTGTTGACGGGCGGCACCTTGATCCCCGAAGAATTGGGAGAGGGCGCGCGCAACATGATCTTGCGCGAGACGGGCTTTGCGCGCATGGCAGAGTTGCAAGAGGGCATGCAAAACGCTGCGAAAGCAGCGGATGCGGTAATTAGCGCCAAATTGGCGGAGTAGGACGAACAGATGGCTGAGCCACGCGACCCAAATGACCCAAAGGGGTTGATCCGAGAATCATTCCGGATTGATGGCATTACCGAAGGTGAATGTCGGTCGATTTTCTTGGATTGGGCGCTGAGCATGCCTGTCGGCTATGACGCGAAGCCGGAAGTCGAGGCGCTCTTGGCGAAATATGCGGGGGAGCCAACCGATCACCCGATGAAGCAGGTCTTGTCGCAAGCCTTAGTGACCAGCGGTGAGCCCAAGCGGCGCGGGGGGCGCGCCGCTCGGGTTGTGCTTTAGCGCGGCAATGCGGCCGCTTCGGCGGCGAGGGCTGTGATGCCGTCCCAGTCGCCAGCGGCCACAAGATTTGCGGGGGCGACCCAAGAGCCGCCAACGCAAAGCGTGTTGGACAACGACAGGTAATCATTTGCATTTTTGAGGCTCACGCCACCAGTTGGACAAAAGCTGATCTGCGGCAATGGTGCGCCGATGGCCTTGAGCGCAGGTGCGCCGCCGTTGGCTTCGGCAGGAAAGAATTTCTGCACGGTATAGCCCCGCTCTAGCAGGCGCATGGCCTCTGTTGAGGTCGCGATACCGGGCAAGAGTGGCAATTCGTTGGCCTCGCAGGCGTCAAGGAGCAGGTCAGTGGCACCTGGGGAAACGCCGAATGTAGCGCCTGCAGCTTTTGCGTTTTCCACGTCTTTTGGGGTCAGCAATGTGCCCGCTCCGACGATGCCGCCTGCAACGCCAGCCATTTCGCGGATTACGTCGAGGGCCGCTGCGGTGCGCAATGTCACTTCGAGGACGGGCAGGCCGCCTTTGACCAATGCGCGCGCGAGGTCGGCTGCGTTGCTCGCATCATCAACAACGAGAACGGGAATGACGGGGGCCAATAGGCACAGCGCGCGGTTCTTTTCAGAGGCTTCTTGCGGGGTCATGGGGCGTATTCCTTAAGGTTAGATGCAGACGCCAGCGCCGTCGGATGACAGGCCAACATTGTCGCGGAAGACTTGGAAAAGTTCACGGCCCACACCGTTGCCATTGCCCTTGAGGTCTGGCGTGGCGGGCGTGCGTGTGGACAGATCGACGCCGAGCACGTCGATCGTGCCTTTGGTCGCGTCAAGGCGGATGATGTCGCCGTCTTCGATAAAGGCCAGCGGTCCGCCGTTGGCGGCCTCCGGGCTGACGTGGATCGCGGAGGGCACCTTGCCAGATGCGCCCGACATGCGCCCGTCGGTGACAAGCGCCACTTTCAGGCCGCGGTCTTGCATGGTTGCCAAGATCGGGGTCAGGCCGTGCAATTCAGGCATGCCGTTGGATTTCGGCCCTTGGAAGCGGACGACGACAATGGTGTCTTGCGCCAATTCGCCAGCCTTAAAGGCGGCTTTGACGGCTTCTTGGGTGTGGAACACTTTTGCTGGTGCCTCAATAATGTGGCGTTCTTCTGCCACCGCAGAGGTCTTGATCACGCCGCGCCCGAGGTTGCCTGCAAGCTGTGTGAGGCCCCCGTGGTGGTTGAACGGATCCGACACAGGGCGCAGGATTTTCTCGTTCAGAGATTTGGTCGTGCCCGCGGTGAAGGTGATTTTGCCCTCCACAAGCTTGGGTTCTTGGGCATATTGCGCAAGCCCGTGGCCCATCACCGTTTCAACGTCGTCGTGCAAAAGACCTGCGTTCAACAACTCGCCAATCATGAAGCCGAGCCCGCCCGCTGCATGGAAATGGTTCACGTCTGCCAACCCGTTGGGATAGACTTTGGCCATCAAGGGCACGGCCTCGGACAGATCAGAGAAATCTTCAAGGTCGATGAGCACGCCCGCAGCCCTGGCCATCGCAGGCAAATGCAGCACAAGATTGGTGGAGCCACCCGTGGCCATGAGACCGACAAGACCGTTCACGAAGGCTTTTTCAGACAGGATCGCGGAGGTCGGGCGGAAGTTTGGCCCGAGCGCCGTGTTGCCAAGCAACTGCTCGGTGCCGCGGATGGTCAGCGCGTTGCGCATCCCGCTGTCTGGGTTCACGAACGAAGAGCCGGGCAGGTGCATCCCCATGAATTCCATGAGCATCTGGTTGGTGTTGGCCGTGCCATAGAAGGTGCAGGTGCCTGCGCCGTGGTAGGATGCCATTTCGGCGGCCATCAGTTCCTCGCGCCCGACTTCGCCCGTCGCGAATTTCTGGCGGACTTTGGCTTTCTCATCGTTTGGCAGCCCTGACGTCATGGGGCCAGCAGGCAAGAAGCTCGACGGGATGTAGCCGAACGTAGCTGCGGCGATGATCAGTCCCGGCACGATCTTGTCGCAGACACCAAGGAAGATCGCGGCGTCAAAGACATTGTGCGACAGGCCGATGCCCGCCGCCATCGCGATGATATCGCGCGAAAAGAGCGAAAGCTCCATGCCCGTCTGGCCTTGGGTCACGCCGTCACACATGGCCGGCACGCCGCCTGCAACTTGCACGGTGCCGCCTGCGGCGCGGGCCGCTTTGCGGATGATGTCGGGATAATGTTCAAACGGCTGATGCGCCGAAAGCATATCGTTATAGGCCGTAATGATGCCGATGTTTGGCTGCTGTGTTGTTGCAAGGACGCCCTTGTCTTGGGTCATCGCCGCATAGGCGTGCGCTTGGTTACCGCAGGTGAGATGCGCACGACGCGGACCTTCGGTGGCTGCGGCGTTCATGCGGTCAAGATAATCGCCACGGGATTTTTCCGAGCGCTTAATGATGCGATCAGTCACTTGCTGGATTGTCTTATGAACGGCCATGTGTGTCTCCGAGAAATGTTTGGCCCACCTTAACATGTTGCGTTAGCGCTAACAACGACGAAAAACAAAAGTGCGGCCATTTGACAGCTTTTTGCCGACCCTGAGCCAAACCCAGCCATCGCCGCGGATGTGCTTAGGTAAGGCCGCACGAATTGTCGGGCGCCGATCACATCTTATCTTTCGCACCGAAATGATTAGAGGTAGGAGGACTGTTATGGAACAGCACCCTTATCCCGTTGTCCGCCTCAATCCTAAAGGCGACGCCCGCGCAATTCGCCACGGTTTTCCGTGGGTCTATGCAAATGAAGTTGTGACCGATCGCCGGACCAAAGGTTTGGTGGCTGGAACCATCGTAATCCTTGAGGATGCAGATCGCACCCCGATGGGTCTGTGTGCGGTGAACCCTGCGAGCAAGATCTTCTGTCGCATGCTTGAGCGCGACATTACTGTGCCGATCGATCACGCTTGGTTTGAAGCGAAATTCAAACGTGCTTTGGATCATCGCGCCCGTCTATATGACCAGCCTTTTTACCGCCTTGTGCATGCCGAGGCCGACGGCTTGCCAGGTGTCGTAGTTGATCGCTTTGGCGATGTGGCCGTCGTGCAGCCAAACGCGGCATACGCCGATGCGTTGATCGGGCCGCTCGTCGACGCGCTGATCGCGGTGACAGGCGTGACAACGGTTGTCATGAACGGCACGGGACGCGCGCGGTCACTGGAAGGCTTGGCGGAGCGCACCGATGTGATCCGTGGCGTCGCTCCAACCACCCCAATCGAGGTGCCGATGAACGGCGCGATCTATATGGCGGATGTGATGGGCGGGCAGAAAACCGGTCTGTTCTTTGACCAGCGCCCGAACCATGCCTTTGCTGCGAGCCTATCGCAGGGCGCTCGGGTCTTGGACATGTTTAGCCATGTCGGCGGCTTCGGTTTGGCCGCATTGGCCAACGGCGCGGCGTCGGTGCTGGCTGTTGACGGCTCGGCACCTGCGCTGGAATTGGCAGATGCTGGGGCTGCAGCCATGGGCGTATCGGCAAAGTTCGAGACGCGCAAAGGGGATGCTTTTGCCGTGCTCGAAGCCTTGGCGGAAGAAGGCGTGAAATTTGATGTCGTGATCTGCGATCCACCCGCATTTGCGCCGGGCCGCAAGTCGTTGGATGCCGGTTTGCGGGCTTATGAGCGCGTGGCACGCTTGGCTGCAGCTTTGGTGGAAGAGGGCGGCTATCTTGGCCTTTGTTCTTGCTCGCACGCGGCTGATCTTACGAAATTCCGCAATGCTTCCGCACGTGGTATTGGGCGCGCGGGGCGTCGAAGCCAAGTCATCCATACCGGTTATGCGGGCCCCGATCATCCGCTGTTGCCGCATTTGGCGGAAAGCGGATATTTGAAGGCTGTGTTCTTCCGCCTATGAGGGTGTTGATCGACGCTTGCGTCCTTTACCCTACTGTCATGCGCGAGGTAATTCTGGGCGCTGCCAAGCTGGGGCTATTTGAGCCCCGGTGGTCCGAACGCATTTTGGAAGAATGGGCGCGGGCAACGCGAAAACTGGGCACCGAGGCCGAGGTGTTTGCCCGTGGTGAGATTGCGGTGCTGGGTATGCTGTTTCCACGTGCGATTGTCCCTGTGCATCAAGGGCTCATAGGTCGTCTTTGGCTGCCTGATCCAGATGATATTCATGTCTTTGCAGCAGCGGTCTCTGGGTCTTGTGACGCGATACTAACGATGAATGCAAAGGATTTTCCGCGTGATGCATTGTCGGACGAGGGGATCGCGCGATTTGATCCGGATGGGTTTTGTTGTCGGATGTTGGACGAGTGCCCAGACGGCATGTACAAGGTTGCCTCCGAGGTATTGGCCACAGCACGTCAGATGTCGGATTTAGAATGGACCATGCGCAGTTTTATGAAAAAGGCGCGCCTTCCACGTTTTGGCAAAGCTCTCGTTTAACCAATTTTCGTCGAAAAATCGTTTACGGCAACGCCCACTTCTGTGCATTTGCCTCAACAGCTTTGATCCGCTCGGCTGTTACGGGGTGGCTCAAAATCCATGCCGGTGCTGATGTGCCTCGGCTGCCACTTAATTTCTCAAGCTTATGAAACAAGGAGATTTGTGGATCGGCCCCGATCCCGGATTTGATTAACAAGGCCGTGGCATAGGCATCTGCCTCATATTCATCGTTACGAGATAACTTGGCCGCGAGCAGTGACATCAACCCATTGGCGATGAGCATACCGATGCCAGGCAATACACGGTTCAGAACCATCGCAATCGCTGTGCGCATCGCATTCTGACCTGAAAAATCGATCATACGGCGACGGGAATGACCGAGCGCGACGTGACCCAATTCATGCGCAACGACCGAGGCAAGTTCGGCCGCCGTGACTTCGCCCGCGCGATACTTGTTAAAGAAGCCTCGGGTGATGAAAATCCGACCGTCAGGCGCTGCGAGGCCGTTCACGGGTTCGATTTCATAGATTTGCACCTTAATGCGGGGCAGACCGAGTGCGCGCGCCATGTCTTCGGTGAGCGACTTGAGTATCGGGTCGGCAAGCTCGGTGGAGTTGGCGTCAAGCTCTTTGGAGGTCCGCCAGACCGAAAACCGGTACATCGCGATGCCATACATCAAGGCCAAAAGGATGGGCGTATACTTTAACATCTCTTAGATATGGGGTGCCTTTCGCGGTTTGTCCATGCGCGGCTTGCTGACATTCCAAAGCCAGAGGCCGAGTCCAATGGCCACAACGATTGCGCTGATCAAGCCGCTGGCATTTCCTATAATGCTGGCGATCGAGGTGACATTATCGGCGAAGGCGTAGCCTAGCCCGACATAAAGGCTGACCCAGACAATTTCGCCCGCGACACCCCAAAGCGCAAACCGGACCCAAGTGAATCGCGTAAGCCCGCTGACATAGTTCACATAAGGGCCAAGCGGGGCAATGAGCCAGCACGAGAAAAACACCGACGAGCCGCCCCACTTTTCCATGAATGCTTCGGACTTACGGCGGAGGGCCGCGCGTTTGGGATGGTTTTCCAGCCAGCGGTCCATGCGGTCGCCCGATGCCCGCGCGATCCAATAGCCGGAGTTGTCGCCAATGACGGCCCCCAAGAATGCGGCGGCGAGCACGGCCGCGAGGGACAGATCGCCCGTGGCCGCGAACCCGCCTGACGCCAGCATCAGAATTGAGGACGGGACGGGCAGGGCGAGACAGCTGAGAAAGGTCACGCAAAACACGATAGGCACGCCGTAATCGGCGACGAGTCCGAGGATAACGTCGCTCATTTGTCTTGCTCCGCGCGCCACTTTTCAACGGCAGCATCAATCCGGGATTGCAGCTCTTGAAGCGTTATCTCGTTGTCCGCTGCGATCTTTCCCAGTGACATCCGACGCGGCGCCGCATTGGGATCGAGGAAAAGGGCAGGTCGAAGGACATCGGGCGGCAACTGATAAGAATTGGCGACATAGCGCGGGGTCATCCACGGGGCGATGTCTTGGTCTTGGTGGGCAGGGTCCATCCAATAGACCGCGGACGTGATTGTTTTTGCGGCAAAGAACAACACGACGGCGAGAACAGCGAGGAATGCAAACAGAACAATCCTGTGATTGACCCAGAGGTGTTTGAGACGGTCCATCATGTGAGCGCTTTCATACCGCGCTCGATCCCCGAAAGCGTCATCGGCACCATACGGTCTGCACCAAAAATGCTTTGGATCATGCTGATCGATTGGGTGTAGGGCCAATAGCGTTGGTCAAGCGGGTTGATCCACAGGTGATTGGGCCACTGGTCGCGGGCACGCGTCAGCCATATCTCTCCGGCCTCGGCGTTGTAATGCTCGTTGGCGCCACCTGCATAAGCGATCTCATAGGACGACATGGAGGCGTCACCCACGAAGATGCATTTGTAGTCGCGCCCATAGGTTCGCAAAATTTCGGCGGTGGAAATTTGCGCGTTCCAGCGGCGGCGGTTGTCGCGCCAGACGCCCTCATAGAGGCAATTGTGGAAATAGAAATGTTCCATGTGCTTGAATTCGGATTTGGCCGCCGAGAACAGCTCTTCCACGACTTTGATATGCGGGTCCATCGAGCCTCCGACGTCTAGAAACAACAGCACTTTCACGGCATTGCGCCGCTCTGGTCTTGTTTTAACGTCCAAGTATCCGTTTTCCGCCGTTTTGCGGATGGTTTCATTCAAATCAAGTTCTTCAGCCGCCCCGTCACGCGCCCATTTGCGCAGGCGCTTGAGCGCGACTTTGATGTTGCGGGTGCCCAGTTCGACGGAATCGTCGAGATTGCGAAATTCGCGCTTGTCCCAGACCTTGACCGCGCGCTGGTGGCGGCTCTCGTTTTGGCCAATGCGAATACCTTCGGGGTTATAGCCGTAAGCGCCAAAAGGAGAGGTGCCAGCGGTGCCGATCCATTTGCTGCCGCCTTGGTGACGACCCTTTTGCTCTTCAAGGCGTTTCTTGAGCGTTTCCATCAGCTTATCAAAGCCGCCGAGGGCTTCGATTTCGGCTTTCTCCTCGGGGCTCAGGTGCTTTTCTGCCAGCTTTTCGAGCCAGTCTTGCGGGATGTCGATCGCTTCCATCACGGCCTGCGGCGAGATCGCTTCCAGTCCTGAAAAGGTGGCGGCAAAGGCGCGGTCAAAGCGGTCGAGGTGCCGTTCGTCTTTCACCATGACCACGCGGGCCAGATAGTAAAAGGCGTCTATGTCGTAGGTGGCAAGCCCTGCCTTCATGCCTTCAAGAAAGGCGAGAAATTCGCGTAAGGACACCGGAACTCCGGCGCTGCGCAGATTGTCGAAGAACGGCAAGAACATGCGCTTAGATGGCTGCGCGTTCGATGAACACCAGAATAAAGAGCCCGACCAGACCAAGGACGATTGCAAAAACAGCGGCCCATTGGAGAAGGTCAAAGCCCGTCCCACCGCGCATTTTGGCGCTCAGCGCCCCCAGAATTGCCCCGATTAAAAGACCGCCGAGGGGATATATCATGGAGTTCGCTTTCTATCTTTTGGCGAGACCTGCGATTTCGTTGAGGCGGGCCTGCACGTTTTTATCCGAACCAAATCCGTAGCGCGCCCAGCCCAAACTGTCCATACGCAGGCTTTCGCCCTGCGCGACCTTGCCCTGCATTTCAAGTGCTTCTGCCTTAAACATCAACAACGTTGCATAGAGTGCGGCGTTTTGATGCTGCTTGGCCGTATCCGCATAAGCGTCGGACAACTGGATCACACGCTCTGCATCGCCAGCGGCAAGCGCAAAGGCGGCCTGCTGGACGGTAATGTGCGCCGCGTGAATTTTGGTCGCAGGGCTTGCGCTGTAAATCTGTTGGGCGGCATTAAAGGCGGCCAATGCGCTTGACGGATCGTTGCCGACTTGCAAACGTCCATAGGCGTATTGCGCAAAACCTGCCCGCGCCCCAGTCCAGCCAAAGGCGCGTCCCAAGGCGATGGCATGTTGCGCTGCATTGCGCCGCTTTGTGGCGGGCGCCCCGTTTTGCAAGGCGGTCTCAATGGAATCAATCCAGTCGCGCGATGTATCGTTAAGCGGTCGGTTCGCGACCCTTTCCCCCGCAGGATTAAGGCGTGCAAGGATCGCAGGAATCCGCGTCGCGACTTCTCCGCGTGACATTCCATTGCGCAGTTCGGGCGAATAATAAGCCCGCAGCATGAGCATATCAAAGCTGGTCAAAACCGCATGAATGTTGTCGTCGTTAAAGACAGTGTCGGGCAAGCGGTACAGATCGTTCAATGGCCCGAGCGCTTGGGCCAGTTCTTCGTGCAAGCAATCGCGGGTCTCTTGCGGTGCCACGTCAGCGGGCACGAAAATTACCGCGCGGTCTCGTTTGACCAGCGTCGTCCAATCAACCTGCGGTGTGCGCCGCGCGATTTTGAATTCTGACCAGCTAGTCAGGCGTGGGACGACAAAACAGGCGGCAGACGGAACGGCTGCTTGCATGGTCGCGCGCGGCACGGCTTCGATCGTGATATTGGCTGGCTGGTCTGCCGACACCAAGGTAATGTCAATTCTTGCTTCATTGCGTAAGCGCGACAGCACTTCCTGCAAATCGCGGATCATCGTCGGGTTGGTTTGGCCGGTTGCGCGCAGCGTGATCGGCTCTTCAAAGCGCGTGAATTGCGCCACGCTGCGCCCGCTTTCCATGCGGAACGAAAGATCGAGGAAATCCTCCGCCATTTCCGCATTTCCACGGGTGGCTGGGGCCACAAAACCGGTTGTGAAAAGCTTCATCTCGGGGAGAGACTGTGTGGTCGTCATGGCCCTACTGGGCGGCATGTCTTGAGGGAGAGGTGCGCAAGACACCATCGCAGACAAAGCAGAAGCAGCAAATCGGTTCATTCAGCCGCCCCGTAACAATGAGACCGCTGCGACCCGCACAAGCGATTGGGCGTCCAAAGCGAACGCGTCAAAGACACGCATGTGTCCATTTTCTTTTGATCTTCGGTCACCAGTCTAGTCCGTACCGCACAGGTTGCGGCGCGATTTGGACTGATATCGACCGGCATTTTTGCCTTGGTCAAACCTGCACTCCTCATTTACGTCAGAACAACCTGCCATTGAACTGCGGTTCCTCTTTGACGCGAATAAGGCATTTGCGTGATACTGACGGGAACAGGTTAATTAACTGTGAAAATGACAAGCTTTGCACGCGAAAGATGTGCAGAGGGTCGCATTCACCCGTGCCGTTGCACGAAAAGCGCAGGCGCGTTGTGGGTGGTGCGCAGGCTGGCACAAGATGTGGGCGGGGCCGATCACGCGCATGACCGGCCCGCACCCTTGCGTGGTGTTAACAGCGCGTGATAATCAAATGCGGCGTACCATCCGAGGTCTTTTCGGCGGTTTGACCGTGCCGGTCCACGGTCGCATTCACTTGGACGAGCTCAATCACCATGCTGTCAAATTTCGATACATTCACAGGGGCATCAAAGCGGAGCGTCAGGCGGAACCGCACCCCATGACCAATGTCGCTGATACAGATGATTTTGCCCGCGAAGGCTTCGCCAAGGTAAAAGCCCGAAACATGTTGGCCCAAGTGCAACGGCTGCGGCGTTTGACCAACAGCGGCGTGCAAGGTGTTCCAATCGCGGTGCCCAAGTTGCTTGGCCAAAAGCTCCAGCGATTGGGCATGGTTGATCGCATGGCCTGTCGCGGCAAAAGAGTTGCGTAAGGCTTTGGCCTGCGCCTTCAGCGCATCCAGAGAGGGGAGAGTAGTCATCTTTCACATCTTTCAGTTAGATGCGGATTTCGCGTTGGGCGCTTGCATTGCCAACAGACCGCATAAAGATGACGTCAGTTGAGATGGTTTATCAAAGCTTCACCATGGCCGAGGCCTGCAAGCGGCGGGTGCTTTGAACCCTGAGCGCTTTTAGGCTGACTTTCGGCGTCTGTCTAGCGTCCGGATCG
>JAQXBV010000040.1 GCA_029252195.1 Yoonia sp. | reverse complement strand
TGGTGACCCCGGCAGGATTCGAACCTGCAACCTGCCCCTTAGGAGGGGGCTGCTCTATCCAATTGAGCCACGGGGCCGCCTTGCACTGAATGCCCGCGTTTTGAGTGCTGGTCAACGGGGCGGCGTCTTCTCCTTGGACAAAGCCCTGCTTGCTCTATACGTTTTAAATCACGACCAATTGATTAGGATGACCAGCTGTGATGACACCTAAGAAACGCCCGCTAACACTTCGGGATGTATCCGAGGCCTCTGGTGTGAGTGAAATGACCGTGAGCCGTGTTTTGCGCAACAAAGGCGATGTCTCTGAGGCGACCCGTTTGAAAGTGCGCGAAGCGGCAAAGCGATTGGGCTATGTGCCCAATAAAATCGCGGGGGCGCTGGCATCGCAACGGGTGAATCTGGTGGCCGTGATCATCCCGTCCTTGGGCAACATGGTTTTCCCAGAGGTTCTTTCGGGTATTTCGCAGACTTTGGAAGATACAGGGCTGCAACCGGTTGTTGGCGTAACGGATTATTTGCCCGACAAGGAAGAGAAGGTCCTGTTCGAGATGCTATCCTGGCGGCCATCTGGAGTGATCATCGCCGGGCTTGAGCATTCGGAAGCGTCGCGTGCGATGCTGCGTCAGGCCGACATTCCTGTGGTCGAAATTATGGATGTCGACGGTCAGCCCGTCGATTGCGCCGTGGGCATTTCACATCGACGCGCCGGGCGCAAAATGGCGGAAGCAATCATCGAGTCTGGCTATCGCCGCATCGGCTTCATGGGCACGAAGATGCCGCTCGACCACCGCGCGCGCAAACGGTTCGAGGGGTTCACGCGGACGCTTGCCAAGGCAGGGATCGAGATTGCGGATCAGGAATTTTACTCAGGTGGATCTGCGCTGGCGAAAGGGCGCGAAATGACGGCGGCCATGCTTGACCGAACGCCTGACTTGGATTTCTTGTATTATTCAAACGACATGATCGGTGCTGGTGGCCTTTTGTATCTCCAAGAGCAGAAAATTGATGTCCCGAATCGGATCGGGCTCGCCGGATTTAACGGCGTTGAATTACTTGATGGTTTGCCGCGCCAATTGGCGACGATGGATGCTTGTCGCCACGAGATCGGAGTGAAAGCCGCCCAGATCGTTGCCGCCCGCAATAAGGGTGATTTTAGCAGTGTCGATCAAATCATTGAACTTAGCCCGAAGCTTTCGTTTGGAGACACACTGCGCCGGTCTTAATCTGCTGTTGCGCAATGATCCAATTTTTGAGCAGGGAAATTGGCATCGGCCTTGCGTGCAGATACCCCTGCACGCATGGGCATCCCAGACTCTGCAATGTGTGTTCCTCTAGGGTCGTTTCTACGCCCTCGGCCAAAATCTTGATCCCGAGCCTGTCGGCGAGAGAGATAATGGCGCCTGTGATAACTTGTAGCTCGTCGTCGCGGTTGATGTCTTGCACGAGGCTGCGGTCAATTTTGATCCGCGACACAGCGAATTTACGCAAAGTTGCAATCGCGGCATGACCCGTTCCGAAGTCATCAAGCTCGACCAGAAATCCGTGTTGTATTAACCGGTGTACGTTTTCAACAATGACGTCCGAGCGTTCATCTAGTAAAGTGGATTCAAGTAGTTCGATTTTAAGGCAGTCGGGAGTAATGCCGTATTTATCCAGATGATCCTGCAATCTATTGAGGATATTTCGGTCTCGGAGTTGCGGCATCGACATGTTGATGCTTACACAAATATCGCCGAGCCCCCAAGTGGAAATCTCCGCAATGGCGGCGCAGGATCTGTCCATGACCACCTCGTCGAGCGCACCCATCAGCCCGGCACGTTCTGCCGCAGGCAGAAACTCAAATGCAGGGACCAACCCGCGTGTGGGATGCAGCCATCGGATGAGCGCCTCTAGGCCGATTATCTCGCCCGTCAGTGAATTGACCTGCGGCTGGAAGTAAGGTTCGAACCGCCCCGCATCGATCCCCAGACGGATTTCTTGCGCCATTTCGATCATCCGCATCGTGCTGTCACGCATAGATTGCTCGAATAAGCGGAATTGTCCGCGACCAACTTGTTTGGCCTCGTTCAGGGCAATATCTACGCCAGACATCGCGATGTTAATCGCATCCCGCCCGGTGGGATCGAAAAACGCGACACCGATACAGGCACTCAGATTGCAGATCTGATCCCGAAACGTCACCGGCTTTGCCAGCTGCCGCATTATGCGGTGACCGCAATCCAGAATCAAAGCATCGGACTGGCGCGACTTCATCAGGACAATAAATTCGTCACCCCCAACTCGCGCCACGATACTATCGTGTCCAGCGCAAGTTTGCAGGAGTTGCCCCACATGCTGCAGAACAAAATCTCCCGCATCGTGCCCTTGCGTGTCATTGATGGATTTAAATTTATCGAGATCGACGTGCAGGACGGCAATTCGCTCGCCCGCTTTCAATTCTCTCGCGAGTGTGGCCATCTTTTCGGCCAAGCCTCTTCGGTTCATAAGTCCAGTAGGGGGATCCGTGCTGGCGTATTGTTCGAGTTTCGCCTCGTTTTCTTTGTGCTCTGTAATATCGATTCGCAGGCCAACCCGGCCCCCATCACGGGTCAATCGCTCGACGATTCGCAACCACTGGCCCGATGAAAGCCTCTGTTCGACAGTTTGCTCTGCTTTCTCATGTACCAATAGCCGCTCTCGCAACCAATCTTCCTCACGCCCGATGGCCTCAGCGTATTCCGCCCGATCCAACCCGAATTGCAGGATCTCGCGGAATTTGGCCCCGAGAACCATCGCCTCCGCGCTTTGAGGGTAAATGTCCTTATAGCGATCGTTACAAAGCACCAGCCTGTCATCCGCGTCATACAGCACGAAACCGTCCGGCAATGACTCGATCGCCGTTGCCAGAATTGACCGCGCTTCATGCGCGGCCGTGCGCGCCTCTTGGTAGAATGTAATGTCTTGAAGAAACGCGATAAAAGTTGGTTTCGGGAATTTGTGAAATTGCAGAACAATCTGGCTCATCCGCAGGCGACCAGCCTTATCCAGATGCCCTATCCGAAATCGGGCATGACGGGATTTTCGGCGCTTTATCATACTGAGAATTCGCAAGATTCGCTGCGTAGTCAATCCACTGATAATTTGTGGTAACGTGAAACGCATTGCCTGTCGCAACGTCCAATTATGCGCGTTCAAAGCGGTTTTATTGATGGCGACAACCTGCAGGCTCTCTGGATCCCATGCAATAATCTCAACTAACGGCACGTCGAACGTCGCTCGCAAGAGATTGCGATCCGATATTTCCACAAGTGTTCGGAAATTTGCGATGTCGTTTGGGTCGGTTTCCATTGCGTCCACTTTTGCTAGCCCAGCAGGACTGTTTCCAGCTTTGTGGCGCTCAAACATGAAATAGCGATTAGTAGCGCAATTCAAACGGTCCGAAACCGTCTATTGCGCATCACTTTATTTCAAATCTGGGGAAAAGTGGTGAGCCGGTCGGGATCCGAACCCGAGACCTACTGATTAAAAGTCAGTTGCTCTACCAACTGAGCTACAGGCCCACTGTTGCGGTGTTTAGAAACCTGAGCGGATCGGGTCAACCCCCATAACGCAC